>NZ_WBRZ01000136.1:0-15128 GCF_008923895.1 Pseudomonas sp. GXM4 | reverse complement strand
GTCACTGGACGCGGAGCGTCCTTGGAGGCATTCCCACGCAGAGCGTGGGAACGATCATCGCCGAACGCGTATTAGTGATATTTATCAATCAATCAACCGTAAAAATCAACTTAACAAATATATTCCGCAGAGAGACACTCCAGTCATTCGGCTAGCCAGCCGCCCGCAAATAATAAAAGAGGTGCCTATGGCAGGTTTCGACAAGCGTGTGTATTCCTACGAGGAAGCGATGGCCGGGCTGGAAGACGGCATGACCGTCATCGCCGGCGGCTTTGGTCTGTGCGGCATTCCGGAAAACCTGATCGCCGAGATCAAGCGCAAGGGCACGCGTGACCTCACCGTGGTTTCCAACAACTGCGGCGTTGATGGTTTCGGCCTTGGCGTGCTGCTCACCGACCGCCAGATCAGCAAGGTCATCGCCTCTTACGTTGGCGAGAACAAGTTGTTCGAAGAGCAACTGCTCAAGGGCGAGATCGAAGTCATCCTCACCCCGCAAGGCACCTTGGCCGAGAAGATGCGCGCGGGCGGCGCCGGCATTCCGGCGTTCTTCACCGCCACTGGCGTTGGCACCCCGGTTGCTGAAGGCAAGGAAGTGCGCGAGTTCAAGGGCCGCAAGTACCTGATGGAAGAATCCATCACCGGCGACTTCGCCATCGTCAAAGGCTGGAAGGCCGACCATTTCGGTAACGTCGTTTACCGTCACACTGCGCAGAATTTCAACCCGCTGGCCGCGACCGCCGGCAAGATCACCGTGGTCGAAGTCGAAGAAATCGTCGAGCCCGGCGAACTCGACCCGACGCAGATCCACACCCCGGGCATCTACGTCGACCGGGTCATTTGCGGCACGTTCGAAAAACGCATCGAACAGCGCACCGTCCGCAAATAATTCAGGCCTACGGAGAACAACAACATGGCACTTACCCGCGAACAAATGGCTCAGCGCGTCGCCCGCGAAATGCAGGACGGCTACTACGTGAACCTCGGCATCGGCATTCCGACCCTGGTCGCCAACTACATCCCCGAAGGCATGGAAGTCATGCTGCAATCGGAAAACGGCCTGCTCGGCATGGGCCCGTTCCCGACCGAAGAAACCATCGATGCCGACATGATCAACGCCGGTAAACAAACGGTGACGGCTCGGATCGGCGCGTCGATCTTCAATTCCGCCGAATCCTTCGCGATGATCCGTGGCGGCCACGTCGACCTGACCGTGCTTGGCGCCTTTGAAGTGGATGTTGAAGGCAACATCGCTTCGTGGATGATCCCCGGCAAACTGGTCAAGGGCATGGGCGGCGCGATGGATCTGGTGGCCGGTGCCGACAACATCATTGTCATCATGACCCACGCGTCCAAGGACGGTGAGTCCAAGCTGCTGGCCAAATGCAGCCTGCCGCTGACCGGTGCCGGCTGCATCAAGCGCGTGCTGACCGACCTCGCCTATCTGGAAATCGAAAATGGCGCTTTTGTCCTCAAGGAACGCGCTCCTGGCGTCAGTGTTGAGGAAATCGTCGCCAAAACCGCTGGTAAACTGATCGTCCCGGATCACGTACCGGAAATGCAGTTCGCTGCCCAGTGAGGAATTCGCACATGCAAGACGTCGTCATTGTTGCCGCCACGCGTACCGCGATCGGCAGTTTTCAGGGCTCCCTGGCCAATGTATCCGCAGTAGACCTGGGCGCGGCGGTGATCCGCCAATTGCTCGAGCAGACCGGCCTCGACGGTGCGCAGGTCGATGAAGTGATCATGGGCCAGGTGCTCACCGCTGGCGCTGGCCAGAACCCGGCACGTCAGGCCGCGATCAAGGCGGGCCTGCCCCATGCCGTACCGGCCATGACCCTGAACAAGGTTTGCGGTTCGGGCCTCAAGGCTCTACACCTGGGCGCGCAAGCGATCCGTTGCGGCGACGCCGAGGTGATCATCGCCGGCGGTCAGGAAAACATGAGCCTGTCCAACTACATCATGCCGGGCGCGCGCACCGGTCTGCGCATGGGCCACGCGCAAATCGTCGACACCATGATCAGCGATGGCCTGTGGGATGCGTTCAACGATTACCACATGGGCATCACTGCCGAGAATCTGGTCGAAAAGTATGAGATCAGCCGCGAACAGCAGGACGCCTTTGCTGCCGCTTCCCAGCAGAAAGCTGCCGCTGCAATCGAGGCCGGGCGCTTCGTTGATGAAATCACGCCGATCCTGATCCCGCAGCGCAAAGGCGATCCTGTCGCGTTCAAGGTCGACGAGCAGCCACGCGGCGATACCAGCGCAGAATCTCTGGCAAAACTGCGTCCGGCGTTCAAAAAGGACGGCAGCGTCACCGCTGGCAACGCCTCGTCGCTGAACGACGGTGCCGCCGCTGTGATTCTGATGAGTGCCGAGAAAGCCAAAGCGCTGGGCCTGCCGGTTCTGGCCAGGATTGCTGCCTACGCCAACGCTGGCGTCGACCCGGCGATCATGGGCATCGGCCCGGTATCGGCGACCCGCCGCTGCCTCGATAAGGCCGGCTGGAACATCGACCAGCTCGACCTGATCGAAGCCAACGAAGCGTTCGCTGCGCAATCGCTGGCCGTGGCCAAGGACCTGCAATGGGATCTGGACAAGGTCAACGTCAACGGCGGCGCCATCGCCCTCGGCCACCCGATCGGCGCATCAGGTTGCCGGGTACTGGTGACATTGCTGCACGAAATGCTCAAGCGCGATGCCAAGAAAGGTCTGGCGACCTTGTGCATCGGCGGCGGTCAGGGCGTGGCTTTGGCGCTGGAACGCGCCTGATACGGAGTTCAAGGTTGACGGCGGATCCACGACATCCGCTGTTGGCTGGCAACAAAAAACCCGGTGCGATTTGCGTTGCACCGGGTTTCTTTTTGCCTGTCCCAAATTCGTATTGGATGTACCACCGTCATCGCGAGCAGGCTCACTCCTACAGGGAGACGCATTTCAAATGTGGGAGCGAGCTTGCTCGCGAAGGAGCCAGATCAGCCACCGAGAATTCAAGGCTTGCGCAGCAAATAGGTATCCATGATCCACCCATGCTCCGCCCGCGCCGCTTTGCGCACCCGTTCGATCTCATCGGCGACATCCGCCAGCCGACCGCTGAGCAGAATCTCGTCCGACGTGCCCAGATAAGCGCCCCAGAAAATCTCGGTCTGCCGATCCGCCACCCGCTGGTAGGAATCCTCGGCATCCAGCATCACCACCAGACTGTCCGCTTCACTCACCTGCCCCGCCGCCAATCGCCGGCCTGTGGTGATTTCTACCGAGCGACCAATCGAGTTCAAGGGTATTTTGTGCTGCGCAGCCAGGGCCTGAACGCTGGTGATCCCCGGTATCACTTCGTATTCAAACTGACAGCAGCCTGAGGCCTGAATCGCCTGAAGAATCCGCAATGTGCTGTCGTATAACGCCGGATCGCCCCAGATCAGGAATCCGCCACACTGGCCGTCGGACAGTTCTTCATTGATCAGCTGTTCGAATGCCTGCTGCTTGGCGCGATTCAGTGCATCGACGCTCGCCGTGTAGTCGACATCGCCGCGCTCGCGCTCCGGACTGCTGGCTTCGACAAAGCGATAAGCGTGGTAGGTGATGTAGCGCTCGCAGATCTCGCGGCGCAGATCGATCAGCGTCTGCTTGCTCTGGCCTTTATCCAGCAGAAAGAACACATCGACCCGATTCAGCGCTTTCACCGCCTGCATGGTGATGTAGTCCGGATTGCCGGCGCCAATGCCAATGACCAACAACTGTTTCATCAGAATTCCTCGTCAAGGGCCATGCCCGGCAAGCGTAGTCGCCAGATGCCATTGAAGCGCAAGTCGATCATCGCCAGCGGTTCGATGTCGATTGCGTGGAACGCCGCGCCTTGCAGCACCTGCATCAGCGCCGCGCGCATGACGAACGGATGGGTGACTGCCACTACATGTCCTGGGGTTTCGGCGATGGAGTCCAGCCACATTGAGACCCGCTGCGTCAGTTGCCTGACTGATTCGCCGCCATGGGGTGCCGCTTCAGGATCGGCCAGCCAGGCTTGCAAAGCCTGGTTTTCGTTGGCTTGCAGATCCTTGATCGACTGGCCGTGCCAGCGTCCCCAATCGCAATCGCGCAGGGCTTGATCAATCTGCGCATCGACGCCAAACCATGCCGCCGTTTGCTGAGTTCTCAACTCCGGGGCACACACCAGCCGCCGCGTTACCGCCAATCGCGCCCTGAACGCGTCGGACGGAACAGCCAGATTTTCAACAGGCTCGTCCGTAGGAAAACGCGCTAGTTTCTGTGCGACGGTTCGCGCATGGCAAATCAGTGTCAAACGGCTACTTGGCACAAGCAGGTTCTCGGTCGAAAGATAAAACAAACAATGGCACATGGCCGATATGCGTCGCATTGTGCCGCAAAACCTCGGCGTTCAGGGTTGTCACCGGCCCGTCGCTGAGCTTGGGATAGGTAATGTCTGACACAGCAATCGGCAAAGGACTACAACAGCGCGCTACTTCGACGTAGCCCTTATTACACGGGCACCTTGCACACTTTTGGTGCTCGAAAAACCTGTACAAAAATTAGCTAGACATGTAACACCCATTACATAAATACTCGTTTAACGGATTGTGAAACGAATTCGACACCCCATCCAGCAGGAGCCCGGATGCCCCCTCTCAGAGACCTGATCACCGATCCCGGCCTGGACCTGACGCCATCGGAGCGCAAAGTCGTTCGCGCCCTGCTCGATCAGTATCCACGCAACGGTCTCGGGCCTATGGCGCGACTGGCCGAACATGCCGGTGTCAGCGATCCGACCATCGTGCGTCTGGTGAAAAAGCTCGGTTTCGGCGGTTATGCCGAATTCCAGGAAGCCCTGCTCAGCGACATGGACCATCGCCTGCGTTCACCGCGCACCTTGTTGCAGCCGCGCTCGCAGCAGAACAAGGACGATGCCTGGGCGCATTACCTGGCCGACAGCCAGCGCTTGCTGGTCGACACTCAAGCCCTGACCCAGCCTGAGGACGTGCGCATCCTCGTGGAATGGCTGCTCGACAGCCGCCATCAGGTCCACTGTTTCGGTGGCCGCTTCAGCATTCTGCTGGCCAATTACCTGCTCAACCACCTGCGTCTGCTGCGCCCCGGCTGCTTCGCCCTGGAAGACAACGCCCTGCTGCCCGACCGTTTATACGATCTGCAACGTCAGGACGTGGTGCTGGTATTCGACTACCGGCGTTACCAGACCCAGGCCCTGCGCGTTGCGCAGGCGGCAAAAAACAACAACGCGCGGGTGGTGTTGTTCACCGATGTCTACGCCTCGCCGCTGCGCGAATTGGCCGATCTGATCATCAGCGCACCGGTGGAATCGGCATCGCCGTTCGACACCATGGTACCGGCGCTGGCGCAGGTCGAGGCGTTGATCGCCTGCCTGACCTTGCGCGTGCCGGACCCGGCCGATCGCCTGGAAGGCATCGATGCCCTGCGCAACGACTTTGCGACTCACCTGCTGGAGGACAAATAAGGATGTTCAGCCTTCCCCACCGCTCGCCTCGGGACCTGCCGTTTGCGACCGACCACACCGCTTTGCTGCTGGTGGACATGCAGCGCGCCTGGCTCGAACCGCAATTCGACCCACACCTGAGCGGCGCGGATGCCGAGTATTTTCTCCAGCGCACGCGCAGCCAAGTGGTGCCCAACCAACAGCGTCTGCTGGGCACCTTTCGTCAGGCGCAGCAGAACGTGCTGCACACGATTATCGAAAGCCTGACCGCCGACGGTCGCGACCGCTCGCTGGATCACAAACTGTCGGACATGCACCTGCCCAAGGGCAGCGTGCAAGCTCAGGTCATCGCTGAACTGACCCCGACCGAAAACGAAATCGTGCTGCCGAAGACCTCCTCCGGGGTGTTCAATTCAACCAACATTGATTACGTGCTGCGCAATCTGCAAACCCGCCATCTGATCATCGCCGGCATCGTTACCGACCAGTGCGTCGACATGGCCGTGCGCGATGCCGCCGATCGTGGCTATCTGGTCACGCTGGTGGAGGATGCCTGCGCTACCTACACAGCTGAACGCCATCACGCCTGCCTCAACGCGATCAAGGGTTACTGCTGGATCACCGACACCGAAACCGTGCTCGGCCGTTTGCAGGAGATGCAGCCATGAGCCCGCGCCTGACGCCTTTACCGATGACCACGCTGGTGACAACCGATCTGATCGGCATCACCCGGGGCCGCTCGTTTCCCAGCGATGAGCTGGAGCATTACCAGGCAGCGGGTTGCGGTTGGGTACCGGCCAACAGTGCGTTGACGCCGCAAGACATCATCGCTTCGAGCAATCCCTGGGGCGCGTATGGCGACCTGCGGCTGATTCCCGATCTGAGCAGCCGCGTCACTGTCGGCAGCGGCCCGGACGCCAATGCGCCGGTGCTGGATTTCATTCACGCCGACATTCGCGAGACCGACGGCCAGGCCTGGGGCGCCTGCCCGCGCACATTGCTGCGCGATGAAATCGAGCGCTATCACGATGAGTTGGGGTTGCAGGTCAACGCCGCCTTCGAACATGAATTCAACCTGCACGCTGGCGTGGCTGAACACGCGGCGTTCTCTCTCGAGGCGCAGCGCCAAGGCGCCGAATTCGGCGGCTGGCTGCTCAGTGCGCTGCGCGCGGGCGGCGTCGAGCCGGAAATGTTCCTGCCGGAATACGGCAAGCACCAATACGAAATCACCTGCCGCCCGACGCTTGGCGTGGCGGCGGCGGATCGCGCGGTCAACGTGCGCGAAATCACCCGGGAAATCGCCCGGCAAATGGGCCTGGATCTGAGTTTTGCGCCGAAGACCGCCGCCGAAGCGGTGTGCAACGGTGTCCATCTGCACGTCAGCCTGCTCGATCTGGCCGGCCAGCCGATGCTCTACGACGCCGGCACCAGCAACGGCCTGTCGAGCATCGGTCAGCACTGGGCTGCCGGAGTCCTGCATTTTCTACCGGCGCTGTGCGCATTCACCGCGCCGACGCCGCTGTCCTACCAGCGTTTGCAGCCGCACCACTGGAGCGCGTCGTATGCGTGTCTGGGGCAGCAGAACCGTGAAGCGGCGCTGCGCATCTGCCCGACTGTGACCTTGGGCGGCAAGTCTGCCGCGCAGCAGTTCAACCTGGAATTCCGCGCCATGGACGCCACTGCCTCGCCGCATCTGGCCATGGCCGCGCTGCTGATTGCCGGGCGGCTGGGCATCGAACAGCGTCTGGCGCTGAACGCGGTTACCGATGAAATTCCCGACTCACTTAACGACGAGCAACGCAAGGCCCGGGGCATCGTCGCCCTGCCCGCCTCGCTGGCCCAGGCGCTGGATTGCCTGCGTGACAGTGCAGCCTTCAACGAATGGCTGCCCAAGCCGTTGCTCGACACTTATTACGCCCTGAAAACCGAGGAACTGGCGCTGACGGAACAGCTCTCGCCCGCTGACCTGTGTGAGCACTATGCACGCCTGTACTGAATCCGCCGAGCTTGGGTCGTACACCCGCCCGGTCTACACCCTGAGCCGCGAGGACTCGACGAACCCGTTGATCCTCGTGTGCGAACACGCCAGTCGCTACATCCCCGACGCCCTGAACAATCTGGGCCTGGACGAGGCGGCCGCGCGCGAACATATCGCCTGGGACATCGGCGCGCTGCAACTGGCTGAACAGTTGTCGGAACAGCTTGGCGCTACCCTGCTCAGCGCCAACTATTCACGGCTGTTGATCGACCTCAACCGCCCACGCCATGCGCCGGACAGCATCCCGCTGCAGAGCGAGATCTACCCGATACCTGGCAATCGCGAGCTGGATGAGGCGACCCGCGAGTACCGGCGCCAGACGTTGTTCAAACCGTTTCATGCGCGCTTGCAGATGTTGATCGACGAGCGCATTGCCAAAGGTCTGCCGGTGCGGGTGGTC
The DNA here is from genome assembly GCF_008923895.1 of Pseudomonas sp. GXM4. Classification (NCBI taxonomy): domain Bacteria; kingdom Pseudomonadati; phylum Pseudomonadota; class Gammaproteobacteria; order Pseudomonadales; family Pseudomonadaceae; genus Pseudomonas; species Pseudomonas sp. GXM4. Next base: position 7,226 of record NZ_WBRZ01000136.1, on the reverse strand, counting down.
GGTATTCACAGTTTCACCCCGGTGTATTACGGCCAGCCGCGACCACTGGAAGTCGGCGTGTTGTTCGGCCAGGCCCAGGACTATGCTCAGCGTCTGCTCGACGGACTGCAAGCGCACCCGCTGAAAGTCGCGGGCAACCAGCCGTACAGAATTGATCCCTTGGGCGACATGACCGTGCCGGTGCACGGTGATGCCAGGGGCCTTGAGGCAGTGCTGATCGAGGTGCGCAACGATCTGCTGCGCAGTCCCGAAGCGGTTTCGCGCTGGGCAGGTTACCTCGCACCTTTGCTTTAAACAATGGACCGATAAAACATAAACCGACCGATGGCTGACAAGGAGTTGCGCTTCATGGAAATTGAAGAATTCGGCTACAAGCAAGAGTTGAAACGTAGCCTGACGCTGACCGATCTGGTGGTGTACGGGATGATCTTCATGATCCCCATCGCCCCGTTCGGTGTGTATGGCTACGTCAACGCCGAAGCACCGGGGATGGTGCCGCTGGCGTACATCATCGGCATGGTGGCGATGCTGTTCACCGCCCTGAGTTACGGCAGCATGGCCAAGGCCTTTCCGGTTGCCGGCTCTGTATATTCCTACGCGCAACGCGGCCTTAATCAACACGTCGGTTTTATCGCTGGCTGGCTGATGCTGCTCGATTACCTGCTGATTCCGCCGCTGCTGTACCTGTATTCGGCGATGGCGCTCAACCATTTGTACCCGGACATTCCCAAGGTCGGCTTCATCCTGGCGTTTCTGGTCAGCGCAACATTCGTCAACCTGCGCGGCATCACCTTCACCGCGCGGATGAACATGCTGTTCCTGCTGGCACAACTGGTGGTGCTGGGCATCTTCCTGTTCTACGCCTGGAACGCCCTGCACGACGGTGGCGGAAATGGTGAGCTGACACTGGCGCCGCTGTATCACCCGGAAACGTTCAACTTCGCCCTGCTGATGCAAGCCGTGTCGATCGCCGTGCTGTCGTTCCTCGGCTTCGACGCGATCTCCACCCTCGCCGAAGAAATCAAGGAAGATCCGGGCCGCAGCGTCGGCAAGGCAGCGCTGATCACTCTGGCAGTGATGGGCACGATTTTCGTCGTACAGACGTGGATTGCCACCGACCTGGCGGCAGGCATGGGCTTCAAATCCGCCGACACCGCGTTCTATGAAATCGCTGAAATCGCCGCCGGCAGCTGGCTGGCGACCCTGACCGCCGTCGCCACGGCGCTGGCCTGGGGCGTTGCTGTAGCGATCACCTCGCAGGCCGCCGTCTCGCGGCTGCTGTTCGGCATGGCCCGCGACGGCAAGCTGCCGAAGGTGCTCGCCAAGGTCCACCCGAAACACAACACGCCGTACCTGAGCATTTATCTGGTGGCGGTGTTGTCGCTGCTGATCTGCTACCTGTTCATCGACGCGGTCGACATTCTCACCTCGCTGATCAACTTCGGCGCCCTCAGCGGTTTCATGCTGCTGCACCTGACGGTGATCAACCACTACTGGCGTCGGCAGAAGTCGGGGCAGTTTGTGCGCCATCTGCTCTGCCCGGTGATCGGCTTCATCATCGTCGCCGCCATCATGTACAACATGGGCGTCGATGCGCAGAAACTCGGCCTGATCTGGATTGCCCTGGGCCTGGTGTACCTGTTCTTCCTCAACAAGCTCGGCGCCAGCACAGCGCTGCCCGATCCGAGCAAAGGCTGACAAGAAAAAGAGCGGCGTCTGACAACAAATCAGGCGACCGCCGATTCAACGCGTGGAAACCGACAGTGATAGTCAGGTTCGGCGAATGGGCCGAACCTTTTGATACAGGAGTACATCCATGCTGGTCTTACGCCCAGTCGAGCAGAATGATCTGCCCCAGCTACAGCGCCTGGCCCGCGAGAGCCTGATCGGCGTGACTTCGCTGCCGGATGACAGCGAACACCTGCGCGAAAAAATCGCCGCGTCGTGCGCGTCTTTCGACAGCGCCGCCACAGCCCAGGGGCCGGAAAACTATTTCTTTGTACTGGAAGATCTCGAACGCCAGCAACTGGTCGGCTGCTCGGAAATCCTCGCCACCGCCGGCTTCAAGGAGCCGTTCTACAGCCTGCGCAACCGCCATTTCACCAGTGCATCGCGAGAATTGAACATCGAGCATGGCGTGCCGGCGTTGTCGCTGTGCCATGACCTCAGCGGGCATACCTTGCTGCGCGGTTTCCACATCGATGCAGCATTGGTGCGCACGCCGTTTTCCGAACTGCTGTCGCGAGCGCGCCTGCTGTTCATTGCCGCGCATGCGCAGCGGTTCTCCGAAGCGGTGATCACCGAAATCGTCGGCTACAGCGACGAGCAGGGGCATTCGCCATTCTGGGATGCGCTGGGCAAGCACTTTTTCGACCTGCCGTACGCGGAAGCCGAGCGCCTGTGCGGCTTGCAGAGCCGCACGTTTCTCGCCGAACTGATGCCGCAATACCCGATCTACGTGCCGATGCTGCCGCCAGCGGCGCAGGATTGCATCGGCCGCGTGCACCCGGACGGCCAGGAAGCGTTCGACATCCTCGCGCGGGAAGGCTTCGAAACCAACAGCTACATCGACCTGTTCGACGCCGGCCCGACCCTGTATGCGCGTACCGCAAACATTCGCTCGATCGCTGACAGCCAGACCGCCATTGTCCGCCAACAAGTATCGACCGACGCCCGTGGCCGTTACCTGCTGAGCAACGACGCCCTGCATGACTACCGCGCGATTGTCACAGAACTCGACTATCACCCTGATCAACCGCTGCCCCTGACACCCGCCATCTGCGCGGCGCTGAAGGTCAGCGATGGCAGCTCGATACGGCTGGTCGCTCTGTGAGCCGCGTTAGCCATCCGCGCCTGAATCGGTACGCCAAAGGAGTTGGAGCATGATTGTCCGTCCGGTAAAAGTCAGCGACCTGCCTGCCTTGATGACCCTCGTTGAACAGGCAGGGCCAGGTTTCACCACCCTTCCCGCCAATGAGGACCGCTTGGCGCACCGGGTGCGTTGGGCACAACGGGCGTTCGCCGAACAGGTGGAGCGCGCCGATGCCGATTACCTGTTTGTCCTCGAGGATGATGAGCAGCGCGTGGTCGGTGTCAGCGCGATGGCCGGCGCCGTTGGCTTGCGCGAGCCCTGGTACAACTACCGGCTCGGCGTCACCGTCAGTTCGGCACCGGACCTGGGCATTCAGCGGCAGATCCCGACGTTGTTCCTGAATAACGAGCTGACCGGCCAATCAGAGCTGTGCTCGCTGTTTCTGCGCCATGACCAGCGCAACGGCAGCAATGGCCGCCTGTTGTCGCTGGGTCGTCTGTTGTTCGTCGCCGAATTTCCGCACCTGTTTGGCGAGAAGATGATCGCCGAACTGCGCGGCAGTGCCGATGAAAACGGTTGCTCGCCATTTTGGGACAGCCTCGGCCGGCACTTCTTCCAGATGGATTTCACCCACGCCGATCACTTGTCCGGCCTGGGCAACAAAGCCTTTATCGCCGAGCTGATGCCGCGCCAGCCGCTGTACACCTGCCTGCTCACCGAACAGGCGCAGGCCGCGATCGGCCAGACTCACCCGAACACCCAGCCGGCGTTGAAGATTCTTCAAGCCGAGGGTTTCACACACAAAGGCTATATCGACATTTTCGACGGTGGCCCGGTCATCGAAGCGCCGATCCGCAGCATCCGCACGGTGCGCGACAGTCTTGAACTGACCCTGAGCCTCGGCACCCCGGACGAGCAGGCGCCGCTATGGCTGATTCACAACCGCCGCCTGGAAAACTGCCGCATCACCGTGGCGCCCGGGCGACTGGTGGGCAACAGCCTGATGGTTGATCGTCTCACCGCCAAGCGCCTGCAACTTCAGCCGGGAAATTCGGTGCGCGCGGTGCTCCTGCCCCATCAACAGCAACATGCCGTGGCGGCCTGATATTTCCAGCACGGGAGATTAAACCTTTCAGCCGCCAGTCCTGCCGCGCAAATTCGTCATGATTCTTGACCCATTCGCGTGATAGCCTTTTCATTCTTCGGCGTTGACACCTTTGCTCAAGCCTTTCCATTCCTTATGTATTGGTGGAACTCGTATGACCAGGCTTTCCCATCAAGATTTGCGCCGCAATTTCCGTCAGCTGCTGGCCTCCGACACCTGCTACCACACGGCTTCGGTGTTCGACCCGATGTCGGCCCGTATCGCCGCTGACTTGGGTTTTGAAGTAGGTATCCTCGGCGGTTCCGTGGCTTCGCTACAGGTGCTCGGCGCACCGGACTTCGCCCTGATCACCCTCAGCGAATTCGCCGAACAGGCCACGCGCATTGGCCGCGTCGCCCAATTGCCAGTGATCGCCGACGCCGATCACGGCTACGGTAACGCTCTTAACGTGATGCGCACCATCGTCGAACTGGAACGCGCCGGCGTCGCTGCACTGACCATCGAAGACACCCTGCTGCCCGCGCAATTCGGGCGCAAATCCACCGACCTGATCACCGTAGCCGAAGGCGTCGGCAAGATCCGCGCGGCGCTCGAAGCCCGGGTCGACACGGAAATGGCGATCATTGCCCGCACCAATGCCGGCATTCTGCCGAACCAGGAAATCATCAGCCGCACCCGCCAATATCAGGCGGCGGGCGCTGACGGTATCTGCATGGTCGGCGTGCAGGACTTCGATCAGCTGGAACAGATCGCCGAGCATCTGACCGTGCCGCTGATGCTGGTCACCTACGGCAACCCGGCCCTGCGCGACGACAAACGCCTGGCCGAACTGGGCGTGCGCGTGACCATCGACGGCCACGGCGCCTACTTCGCCGCGATCAAGGCCACCTACGACAGCCTGCGCGAGCAGCGGCAGATCTTCACCCAGGCCTCCGATCTGAGCGCGACCGAGTTGACCCACACCTACACCCAGCCGGAGGAATACATTCTCTGGGCCAAGGAGTACATGAGCGTCAAGGAGTGACGGTGTGCCCGGGCTGACGCCATCGCTGGCAAGCCAGCTCCCACAGGGTTTTGTGTTGCACCAATAATCCATGTTTGGTCGCATAACCTGTGGGAGCCTGGCTTGCCAGCGATGAGGCCAGCCGCGGCACCGCTAAACCGGCGTCTTATACCCCTCCTCCCGCTGCGCCGCCCGCGCCTGAATCACATTCAGAATCGCGCAGCCCTCGCGCATCAGCAGATGAACCGCGCTGGTCACCCGCGTCAGATCACAATCGGAGATGCCCTTGAGGTTGAGGCTGGCGAAAGTGTCAGCCAGATCACGCACGACCACAAACCGGTGCATCGCACAGGCGGCCATGTCGTTGAGTTCAGTGTGGGTATTGATGAAGAGCACCGGGGATTCGGCGTCGTAGGTGTCGATGGGGAGATAGCGCGGCATTACTTGGTCGGTCATAGAGTTCACTCCAGAAAGGTCAGGTTCTGTATTCGACCGGCCAAGATCGTCGCAGAGTTATCTGCGAACCGAGACTATAAGAGCCGCGCCCGACGGCCGCAACGAGAGCTTCTGTCGGACTTTTCGGTATTTTTTGTGCGCCGTCCTCGACTTTCACACTTCCCACAAAAAGCCCCTCACCCTAGCCCTCTCCCAGAGGGAGAGGGGACTGATTGGGGGATGCTCTGGATCTACGCCGACGTGAGAGATCGCGTTGAATGCGAATTTGAATTCAACTTGATCTGGCGGTTGCCACATGGACCACAAACAACGCGGTCAGTCCCCTCTCCCTCCGGGAGAGGGTTAGGGTGAGGGGCCGATTTCTCTGGCACCCCGCCCGGCCTCGTCACACCGCAAACCCCATCACCGCGGCTTCGCCAACTCCATGATCATCCGCGACAACAGATAAATCCGCGGTGCCACACTCGCCACTTCGGCATATTCCTCAGGCGTGTGAATATTGCCGCCGACAATGCCGAAGCCATCCAGCGTCGGCGTCCCTACGCCTGCGGACAGACTGGCATCCGCCGCGCCACCACTGCCCTCCTCGGTCAGCTTGCGGCCAATTTCGCCGTAAATGCCTTGAGCCATGGCCATCAAGCGATCCGACTCAGCCGTCTGCGGCATCGGCGGCAAACCGCGCTGCAGAGAGGTTTTCACCTCGGTCTCGGCAATCAACTTGTCCTGCGAGACCCGCGCCAGATCCTTCTCGATACGATCGAACTCTTCCGGCACTGCCGCGCGCACATCCGCCTTGGCCGTGGCCTGATCAGGAATCACGTTGGTGCGATCACCGGCCTTGAGCACGGTAAAGTTGATGGTGGTCTTCTTCGCCTCATCACCGAGCTTGCCCAGTTGCAGAATCTGGTGCGCCGCTTCCATCGCCGCGTTCCGTCCCAATTCTGGCGCGACCCCGGCGTGGGCGGCTTTGCCTTTGACTTCGACCAACGCCGTCGCACTGCCCTTGCGCCACACCACCAGGCCATCGGCCGGGCGGCCCGGTTCGAGGTTGAGGGTGACGTCGTGCTGTTTGGCGGTTTTCTTGATCAGGTCGGTGGCGACGTCGGAGCCGGTTTCTTCGCTAGCGTCCAGCAGGAAAGTGATCTGCGCGTAGTCTTTGAAGTCGAGGTTCTTCAGCACTTTAAGCGCGTAGATGCCGGCGACGATGCCGCCCTTGTCGTCCATCACCCCCGGCCCGTAGGCACGCCCGTCCTTGATGTGGAATGGCCGTTCGGCAGCCGAGCCTTCCTTGAACACCGTGTCCATATGCGCCATCAGCAGGATTTTCGCCTTGCCGGTGCCTTTGAGCGTGGCCAGCACGTGGTTGGATTTTTCCGGGGTGTTGGGCACCAGTTCGATAGTTGCGCCGAGTTTTTTCAGCTCATCAATGGCGATGTCGCTGACCTGTTTCAGACCCGGTTCATAACCGGAACCGGAGTCGATATTGACCAGTCGTTCCAGTAACTTCAGGGCTTCGGGCTGGTACTGCTCGGCATCGGCGAGCACTTGTTTATGCGGTTCTGCGAAAGCGTTTACGGCCGAGAGCGCGAGGGACAGACCGAGACTGGCGGCCAGCAGAGAGCGGGGAAATGAGAACGTCATGAAGCAGTCCTTGTTTCGTGTCGGGGGGCTTCAACCGTAACCGACATCGGCGCGAGGCTCTATAGCGGATGCGACACTTGCCCGACTGACACCGAACAAACTGTAGGAGCTGCCGAAGGCTGCGATCTTTTGATTTTGATCGTTCCCACGCGCAGCAAAGGAACGCAGGCCGGGACGCAGAGCGTCCCAAAAAATCGCAGCCTTCGGCA
>NZ_WBRZ01000135.1:0-15143 GCF_008923895.1 Pseudomonas sp. GXM4 | reverse complement strand
CCGCTGGCTCGCCCGTGACCGTGACCCTGTCGAACGGCGCTGTGATCACCATCGACGCCGGCAAGACCACCGGCACCGTGAACGTTCCAGCGCCAGCTGACGACGTCTACAAAGACGCCGGCTCTGTTCAGGCCACGATCAGCAAAGCTACCGGTGGCAATTTCGAAAACCTGGTACCGAGCACCGCGCCAGCAGTGACCACCGTCACCGACACCGTCGACACCACCACCGTAAAACTGAGCGCAACCGCCACAGCGGCCGAAGGCGGCAACGTCGTCTACACCGCAACCGTCGGCGCACCCGTCACCGGTTCGCCAGTTGTCGTGACGTTGGCCAACGGCCAGAACATCACCATCGCGGTCGGCCAGACCACCGGCACCGTAACCGCCGTCGCACCGAACGATGCGCTGACCGGCAACGCTCCGCTGACCAACTCGATCACCAACGTCAGCGGCGGCAACTTCGAAGATCTCGTCGCCGACAAGACCCCGGTCAGCACCACCGTGACCGACACCGTCGACACCACCAACCTGTCCCTGTCGGCGACCGGCTCGGTGGCGGAAGGTGGCCAGATCACCTACACCGCGACATTGACCAACGCCGCTGGCTCGCCCGTGACCGTGACCCTGTCGAACGGCGCTGTGATTACCATCGACGCCGGCAAGACCACCGGCACCGTGAACGTTCCAGCGCCAGCTGACGACGTCTACAAAGACGCCGGTACCGTGCAGGCGACCATCAGCAGCGCCACCGGAGGCAGCTTCGAAAAACTGGTACCGAGCACCACGCCAGCAGTGACCAGCGTCACCGACACCGTCGACACCACCACCGTCAGCATCACTGGCAGCAGCTCGGTGACCGAAGGCCAGACCGCCAGCTATACCGTCAGCCTCAATCACCCGGCGCAGACCGAAGTGACCCTGAAAATCGTCTACAGCGGCACCGCTGCCGACGGTTCGGACTTCACCGGTGTGTACACCGTGAAGATCCCGGCGGGCGCCAGCAGCGCGCAGTTCAACGTCGCCACCCTCGATGACAAGATCACCGAAGGCACCGAGAACTTCGTGGTCAAGATCGATTCGGCTACCGGCGGCAACTTCGAGAACCTCGCGGTCAGCAGCACCAATGGCAGCGTCAGCACCTCGATCATCGACAACGATGCGCCACCGGTGCTCGATCTGGACGCCAACAACTCCAGCGGAGCGACCGGTGCCGATTACAAAGTGACGTTCACCGAGAACACCCCGGGCGCCGGCGTATCGATCGCTGACACCGACATCAGCATCACCGACCCGGACAGCACGATGCTGACCGGTGCCACCGTGGTGCTGACCAACCGTCAGGACGGCGATGCGCTGAATCTGGGCAACAGCGTCAACGGCATCACCATCAATGCCAACAGCACCAACGGCACGGTGACCCTGACCCTCTCGGGTAACGCGACCCTGGCCGACTACATGCAGGCCATCAAGAACATCAGCTTCACCAACAGCAGCGAAAACCCGAGCACCGTGCCGCGCGTCATCACCGTGACGGTGACCGATGGCGGCAACTACTCGAACACCGCGACGACCACGGTCAACGTGGTGGCGGTCAACGATGCACCGGTCGCTGCGCCGAGCAATGTCACCGGCACCGAAGACACGCCGCTGGTGCTCGGCTGGTCGACCTTTGGCGTCAGCGATGTCGACAGCCCGGCGAGCAGCCTTGGTATCAAGATCACGCAGCTGCCGGGCGAGGGCAAACTGCAGTATCTGGACGGCTCGACCTGGAAGGATGTTGCCAACAACCAGACCTTCAGCAAGGCCGACATCGACGCCGGCAAGCTGCGTTTCCTGCCGGATGCCAACGAGTCGGGCACCAATGGTTACGGCGGCACCGGCCTGGGCAACAATCAGGCGGACTACGCGCAGATCAAGTTCCAGCCTACCGATGGCCAAGCGCTGGGCAGCACCGGCACGGTGAAGATCGACATCACGCCAGTGGCGGATGCGCCGACCGTGGCCGTGGCCGATAACAGCGTTAAATCCACTGGCCTGATCAAGGAAGTCTGGACCGGTCTCTCGGGGCTGGGCACTGACGGCAGCGGCGCGAACTCGACCACCCTGAAAAACGTGATCGACGCCGCCGGCAAACCGAACTCCAGCGGCAACGTCACCAACGTGCAGTCTGACGGCAGTGTCGCCGCCGGTACGGCGTCGAAGACCTCTGGCCTGATCTACCTGGAAGCCGGCAAGACCTACAGCTTCAGCGGCGTGGCCGATGACAGCCTGCTGATCACCATCGGCGGCAAGAGTGTGGCTTCCGGTACCTGGGGCGCGGGCGGTGCGATCAATGGTTCGTTCACCCCGACCACCAGCGGCTACTACACCCTCGACATCTACCACCACAACCAGAGCGGCCCGGGCAGCTACGACGTCAACCTGTCGGTCAACGGCGGCACGCCGATCGATCTGAGCAACGCCGGCGTGCCGATCTACACCGGTGTGCAGGACCTGATCAACTCGGGCGTGACCGTCTCCGATCTGCACGGCACTAATGGCGAAGGCTATTACGACGGCTACAAGCTCAACACCGGCGCCGAAGGCACCACGGTGAAACTGTCGGCGATCAGCACCGCGCTGACCGACACCGACGGCTCGGAAACCCTGAGCGTGAAGATCAGCGGCGCGCCGGTCGGCTCGGTGCTCAGCGATGGCGCGGGTCATACCTTCACCGTTACCGCGAACAATGGCGAAGCCAACGTCACCGGCTGGAACCTCGGCTCTCTGACCGTGACTCCGCCGACCTACTACAACGGCCAGTTCAACCTGACCGTGACTTCGACGTCCACCGAACAGGTCGGCGGCTCGGCAAGCAGCAGCGCGACCATTCCGGTCACGGTAGTGCCTGCGGTGTACAACGCGGTCACCGCCACCTCGGGTGACGACAACGTCACCGGCACCGACGCCAACGACATCATCGTCGCAGACATCGGCGGCCTGACCGTGGTGCCGGGCACCAATTACAACATCGCGTTCATGGTCGACAGCTCGGGCAGCATGAGCGCCTCGTCGCTGAACGCTGCGAAAGACTCGCTGACCTCGGTGTTCAACAGCCTCAAGCAAAGTCTGGGCGGCAGCAATTCGGGCACGGTGAACATCTTCCTGGTGGACTTCGATACCCAGGTCAACAAGTCGGTGTCGGTGAATCTCAACGACCCGAATGCGCTGGCGCAACTCAAAGCCGTGCTGGATTCGATGGGCTCCGGCGGCGGCACTAACTACGAGGACGTGTTCAAGACCACGGCCAACTGGTTCCAGAGTGCCGACGCGGTGGCCAACAGCGGCGCGAAAAACCTGACGTACTTCATCACTGATGGCCAGCCGACCTATTACCAGACCGGCGAGCAAACCAATCCGACGCTGTATGGCAATGTGAAGCTCGACGACGTGGTGAAAACCAGCAACTACAAGCCGGGCGACACCTTCAGCACGTACATCGACAACACTCACGCATTGACGATCAACAGTGCCGGCACCGTGACTCTGCAGACCTACAGTTCGTGGTGGGGCTGGAGCAGCAGCAATCTGGGCACCATTCACGCTCAGGGTGACGGCACTTACGAGCTGTCGAACCTGGCCGGTACCGGTAACAGCACCAACTCGTCGACCACCAGCAACTCGACCAGCGGCTTTGCCTTGTTGAGCGGATTGTCGAACGTCGAAGCCATTGGCCTGAACAACGACGTCAGCCTCAACGACCTCAAGCCGTACGACTCGGACAAAACGCCGCAAACCAACATCGATCCGAAGGATCTGGCCAACTCGATCATCGGCCATACCGAAGCGACGATGCCAGGTAACGACACCGTCAACGGCGGCGAAGGCAACGACATCCTGTTCGGCGATCTGGTCAGCTTCAACGGCATTGCCGGCGAGGGTTACCAGGCGATGCAGGCGTTCGTCGCCAAGGAAACCGGCGTCGATGTCAGCAAAGTCAGCACCAGCAACGTGCACCAGTACATCACCGAGCACTATCAGGCGTTCGATGTGTCCGGTGCGCACGATGGCAACGACACGCTGCTGGGTGGCGCAGGCAATGACATCCTGTTCGGCTCGGGTGGCACCGACCTGCTCGACGGCGGCAAAGGCAATGACATCCTGCTCGGCGGCACTGGCAACGACACGCTGATTGGCGGTCAGGGCAACGACATCCTGATTGGCGGTTCCGGTGGCGACACCTTCGTCTGGAAATCAGGCGACACCGGTAACGACGTGATCAAGGATTTCAAAGCCAGCGAAGGCGACCGCATCGACCTGCGCGACCTGTTGCAGGGCGAAACCGGCAGCACGATCGACAACTTCCTGAAGATCACCACGGTCGATGGCACGTCGTCGCTGCAAGTCAGCTCGGCGGGCAAATTCAACTCGGGCGATGCCGCTGCGGCCACGCCGGACGTGACGATCAAACTGGAAGGCAACAACTGGGCGAGCGCCAACCTGCACAACCTGATTGCCGGCAGCGATCCGACCATCAAGGTCGACCACAACAACAGCTGAGGCTGAAACCAAAACGGCCGCCTCCTGTGAGGCGGCCGTCGCGTTTGCGGGCGATGCAGCGGTGACGATTTGATCGTCGCCCCGCATACTGGCGCGCAGTTGGCTATGCTGCTGACAGCATGACGCTGTTCATTTGTGAGGGATGCTCAATGTTTTACGTGCAACGCGATGCGCAAGGCCAGTTGATTCGCGTGGAAGCTGCGGCGTACGCCGAGGCCACGGAAACGCTGCCCGCCGATAACCATGAAATTCAGGCGTGGTACGCCAACGAAGCCGTGGAAAACAGCCTCAAACAGCTCAAGCAGAGCGACTTTGAAATGATTCGGGTACTCGACGACCTGATTCAGGTGCTGACCCAGAAAGGCGTGATCCGCGTCACCGACCTGCCGGCGGCGGCCCAGGCCAAACTGATGGACCGCACCCAGGCGCGTGAAGCGCTGGGCGGGTTGAGCCAGTTGATCGATGAGGATGAAGGCGGGTTGATCTGATCCTGGATCTTCACCGACTGGACTGGCCCTTTCGCGAGCAGGCTCGCTCCCACAATGATCGTTCCCACGCTCCGCGTGGGAATGCATCAAGGGACGCTCCGCGTTCCGACCGCAACTCAGTTATCACGGCCCGTCACCGTTGTGACGCAGAGCGTCACGGGCTGCATTCCCACGCAGAGCGTGAGAACGATCAGTTCAGGTCCCAGGGCTTCGGCTCACCGAGCAACTGCCCCTGCACGCCATACAAGCCCATCTCGCGAATCACCGACAGCTCCCCTTCAGTCTCGACCCGTTCGGCAATCAGCGGCAGATCGATGCTGTGCGCCGCGCGCTGGATCGCTTCGATAAACAGGCGCTTGTCGCTCTCCTGATCGATCGCCCGAATGTAGCTGCCATCGATCTTCAAATACGCCAGACCCAAGCGCGCCAGGTTGCCGATCATGCTGAAGCGCCCGCCGAAGCGCTGCAGGCTCAGCGAGAAACCGAGCTCGCGCAGGCGTCGGGTCAACTGCTCCAGCACCGCTTGTTCAGGCAGTTGCTCCTCGCCGATCTCCAGAGTCAGGCGTGCGCCGAGATTGGAATGCGCACGCAGAATTTCGAAGACTTTGTTCAACGCCTGCGGGTCAGCCAGGGTCGCCGAGGACAGGTTCAGCGCCAGCGACTCCTCATGTTCTTTCATCTGCTCCAGCACGCGTTCGAGCATCAGGCGATCGAGGCGTGCGGTCCAGCCGAAGCGCTCCAGCCATGGCAGGAAGCGTCCGGCGGGAATGGTCTGGCCCTGCTCGTCGAGCAGACGCGACAGCACCTTGTAATGCAGCACCAGTTGCGTGTCCTGCGCGGCGACCACCGGCTGGAAATACAACTCGAAACGCTGCTGACTCAAGGCCTGATCCAGCAGTCGATGCCAAGCGTGATGGTCGTCACCGACCTCCGCCACCAGACTCTGATCGATGCACGCCCAATTCTGCTCGCCCTGCCCTTCGGCCTGCGCGAGTGCCTGATCGCCCAGTGTCAGCACCGCTTGCGGGGAGTCACCGTGGGCGAACGGCGCCAGCCCGATCGAAGCCACCGCCGGCACATCGGTCGCGCCAGTGGCATGCAGGCTGCTCAAGGCATTGTCGAGATTCTGCGCCAGCTGCAGCGCTTCCTCGCGCACCAGCCCCGGCGCCAGCACGGCGAATTCACCGCCGCGAATACGCGTGACCAAGTCCTGGGTTTGTGGATATCTGGCGCACTCGCGGGTCAGTTGCTCACCGACGGCCTTGAGCAACTGGTCGGTACGCTGGCCGCCAAGACGCTGGTTGAGCCCGGCCAGATCCTTGACCCGCAACAGCAGCAGATAACCGGAACTGGCCTGCTCCGGGTTGCTCACGCGGTTGTTCAATTGCATCTCGAAATAGCGGCGGTTGGCCAGGCCGGTGAGGTTGTCCTGATAGGACTCGGTACGCAGTTTTTCACTGCGCTCGGCCTGCTCCTGAAACAGCGTCTTGAGCTTCTCGACCATCTGATTCATTGCCTGCACCACGCGACGCAATTCAGGCGTGCGCGGCAGATCCGGCAGGCTGAGAAACTCGCGGCGGGCAATCGCATGGGACTGCTGGACCATGTAATCGAGCGGCTTCAACTGCCGACGCAGCAACAGCGCGCCGAGCACCGCACTCAATGCGCCGCAGATCAGCAACCAGCCAAGACTGCCCAGTGCGCTCTGCCACAGCTTGGCCACGGCGAACATCGGATGGCTGACCACCTCGACCCGCGCCGCCTGCTCCCAGCCACGACTGACCAGTGCATCGCCACCAGCCGGCTCGAGGCCGATCAATTTGACGAACCAGTCCGGCACGTTGCTCACCGCCGGGGTACCGCTACGCTCGACAATGGTCTGGTCGGTCTTCACGTCGACCACGCGGATGCTCGCGTAATAACCGCTGTCGAAAATCGAACTGACCAGCAGCTCGACCATCGCCGGGTCGTCGATATTCGGCGTCAGCGACAATGCCAGCGCCGTCGCCGCGTCCTGTGCGTGAGAGCGCAACTGATTGACGTACTGGGTGCGCGAACTCTCCAGGCTGACCATGAAGCTGCCGGTGAAGGCCACGACCAGGAACAGACAGATAGCGATCAACAGCTGTTTGAACAAAGACATCTGAGCGCGTGCTCCTAGTTAGTCGTCTCGACCGGAAAACCTTCGGCCTGCATTTTTTTCAGCACATCCTGCCAGCGCGACAGGCGTTTGGTGTCGCCGACCTTTTTATTGCCCTTGGCACCTGGCAGATACAGACCTTCGGCATTGAAAGAGTAGACCGGCAGCAAATCGGTCCGCTGCGCCGCCGGCTGGATCGGATCGATCAGGCTGTCGAGCACCAGCGGCATGGCATCGGGGGTCGCATAGTACGTCAACACCATGTGCGCGCGGTTCTGGCGCAGCGCCTTGACGTAGGTGATGCGCAGCTTGTCACTGGAAACGCCGAGATGGCGCAGGCTGAAATACTTGGCGATGGCGTAGTCTTCGCAGTCACCGGCGCCCTTCCACAGGGCTTCGATCGGGGTTTCCCAATAATCCACTTCGCGCCACAGATCGATGTCTTCGACGTAACGCACCTGCTTGTTGAAGAACAGGTTCACCACCTTGAGCTTGTCCATCTCACTGACCTGCTTCTGCGTGGCCAGCAGATTCTGCCAGGCGTCGATGCGCTGCTGCCCCGCGCCCAGTGGCCCATAAAGAGCCGTGGCCTTGCGGCTGATCGCGGAAAAATCCCAATCGGCGTGCAGGCCGCCCAGCATGACGCCGGCCAGCAGCAATGCGCAGCCAAGCCAGCGCAAGGTCCGAGGGATCGCGAAACGTACCGCCACTGCAGGTTTTCCAGAAGGACAGAAAGGACGCGTTTGATGGTGAAGCTTAGCCCGGCAAAAAACAATGGCACCGTGAGATCATCGAAGACGCGCTAGACTTGAGATTGCCGCGCAACGTTTTACAAGGTTTGACAACCTGTAGAGCAATCACTAGTGTCATTTGGATCCAAATATTGCGACCTACAGGGTGTGTTGTCGTGACTCAGAAGCCCAAACCGCTGCACAGCATCAAAGTCGAAGGACCGATTCCTGCGCATCTGGCCCGGTCGGTGATCGAAGAAACCCTGCGCTCGGCCATTCTCGATGGCCGCCTGCCCTGCGGCACTGCACTGCGCCAGCAGGATCTGGCCGATCTGTTCGGGGTCAGCCGCATGCCGGTGCGCGAAGCCTTGCGCCAGCTCGAAGCGCAGGAGCTGCTCAGCGTCACCACGCACAAAGGCGCCGTGGTCGCCCCACTGATCCAGGGCGATGCTGCTGAAACCTACGAGTTGCGCATTCTGCTCGAGTCCGAGGCATTGCGGCAGTCCATTCCGCTGCTGACTGAGGCCGAGCATCAACTCGCCGCCGGCTACATCGACGAACTGGAAGCGCAGCACGACTACAACGAAATCGGCCGCCTCAACCGTCTCTTTCACATGGCCCTGTATAACAAGGCGCCCAACCAGCGACTGCTGCGCCTGGTGGAGGACGGGCTGAACGAAGAAGAACGTTTTCTGCGGTTCAATCTGGAAGCGATGGGCTTGGGCAAGCTGTCCCAGGATGACCACCGCGCCATGCTTCAGGCCGTAATCGAGCGGGACATACCGCGCTCGCTCGCAATGCTGGAGCAGCACCTCAACCGTGGCGTTGAGGTCATCACCCGATACCTGGCGACTCCCGCCGCACAGAAGCGTCACACCGCGCGCTGATATCCCGTACGTCGAATAATCCCCTTACAAATCTTCGCGACCGCTCTGCTGCCAGCGCTGGCAGCGGATCGGCGTGCCCGCTGGTGCCCGCCCCGGCCCTGCCGACGCATTTCTGCTGCCCGCCGATGACCAATCGGTAATAGCCGTGACGGCAATTTACCCGCACTCTTCCAGCGCCACCCCTACAGAACGGGGACGCGCCGCCCTGACGGCACAGTCCCCGCAACAGGAACCTACGGAAGGAGCCTTGTCACGGGAAACAGGAAGTCATGGCGCCGGTCCCGGCCAACTTTCGCCCCCTTTGAATTCATAAACTTCCCTTGTTTAAAAGTTGCTTCGAGTGAGGCATTCACTCTTGTTATCGATTTTGGCCGTTATTAGCCGAAAGGAGTAACTACGCCCAAATAAAACTTGATCTGAAAGTTTTATCGGTAACTCTCATATTCAAAAAACAGCCAACTTAAAATAATTGAAAATAAACTTGTTAAATTCATTTGCCCTGTATTAGTTTTTCTCTCGCCAGGTTTGAACGTCGCCGTTCAGCGCGGCATACCTCACGTAACAACCGCAGCACCCGTGGCGCCGCAACGGCGCCACAGCGCAATCAATATTTGCCCGACCAACTTGCTATCCAACTTGCTCGACCGCTTACAGCAACTGAAAAGAACCGTGCACTTCAATCAATGATAAAGGACATCATGATGCCCACTAAGCAGCAACTCGCCCTGAAGAAAGCCGAACTGAGTATTCACCCGATCTTTTCCGAGATTACTTCGTTATCGGTATTACGCCGTTTCATGGAAACCCATGTATTTGCCGTATGGGACTTCATGTCGCTGACCAAGCGCCTGCAACAGGAACTGACCTGCACGCGTTTACCCTGGTTGCCGCCGCGCGATCCCCACGCGGCGCGGTTGATCAACGAGATCGTGCTGGGCGAGGAATCGGACGATCGCCTCGATGCCGGCCATTACAGCCATTTCGAGTTGTACCTGGATGCGATGCGCGAGATCGGCGCGAGCACCACGGCGGTAGAGCGCTTTGTCGCCCTGCAGCAGGAAGGCGTGAGTTATGACGTCGCGTTGCAGAGCGTCGACGTCGTCCCGGCGGCCGCGCAGTTTGTCCGCGATACCTTGCGCATTGCCCTGGAAGCGCCGGGACACAGCGTCGCTGCCGCGTTCCTGCACGGTCGCGAGAGCGTTATTCCGACAATGTTCCAGCGCATCCTCGATGACTGGGGCATCGGCATCGAACAGGCACCGACTTTCCGTTACTACCTGCAACGGCATATCGAAGTCGATTCCGAAGATCACGGCCCCGCCGCCGAGCAGTTGCTGGAGCGTCTGGTCGATGGCGATCCGCAGCGCGCAGCCGAGGTTTATGCCAGCGCCATCGCCGCCGTGGAAAGCCGCATCGCCTTGTGGGACGGGCTGCGCCTGAGCATCGGCGTGGAAGTTGCCGAGGTGGCCCAATGAACGCTGCCGACTATCTATCCTTCGCCGACGCCTGGGAAAGCCGTGCGACCATCCGCACCCGTCCCCGGCGGCTGCTCGAAGACGATCAGCGCCTGATCTACCCGCTCAGCCGCCAGCCGCTGGTGCTCAGCGAAACCTTCCTGCGTGAATGCCCACAGCAACGTGATTTCGCCCTGGTGCAGACGTTGTACAAATTCATCAACGACGTAGTGATTTTCGAGACGGAAATCGTCGACAAGACCGCCCGCAGCATTGCCAAGAATCGCTTCGCCGTGGCATTCCCGTTCGCCTGTCGCTACGACGCGATGACCGTGGTGGTCGATGAGGATTACCACGCGCTGGTGGCCATGGATTTCATGCAGCAAACGGTCGCGCTGACCGGTATCGAGCCGATTCAATTGCCCGATGAAATCGAGCTGAGCCGGGCGATTCCCGCCGCCGTTGCGCTGGCTCCGGAACACCTGCGCAGCGCGGTGGAATTGATCTGCGTGGCGATCGCCGAAAACACCGTGACCGGCGACGTCGCGGCGTTCGCCCGCGACGATTCGGTCAAGCCGTCGATCAAGGGCCTGATGGCCGACCACTTGCTCGACGAAGGTCGCCACTCGAGTTTCTGGGCGCGGATGGTGCGCATCTATTGGCACACCGCCAGCGACGCAGACCGCGAAACCATCGCGCAGATTCTGCCGGTGTTCATCGGCCATTACCTGACCAACGACATCCAGAAGTCCTTCGATTTGCGCCTGATCGATGCGCTGCCGGTCAGCGAAACCACGCGCCATTCACTGCGCGAAGAAATCGCCGGACTGGCCTTCCCGATCAATCGCCACCACCCGCTGGTGGGCAACATCGTCAGGTTTTTCCACAACAGCTCGCTGCTCGACACACCGTGCGTGCAGCACGCCCTGCGCGACTATCTGGTTTGAGGAGACCGACATGAAACGTCTCGACATTTTGCTCACCGGCGCCGGCCAGGCGATGACCGACCTGGCCCGGGAACTCGAACAGCATGGCCATGCTGTGACCCGCAGCGGCGTGGCTCAAACGGCGGTGGATCTGATCATCGACGATGGCTTTATCGCTGCCGGCGATTTCTGCGCCATCCCGCATCTGCACCTGCGCCTGGGTGTCGCCGCGCAAGAGCATGGCGGCCTGCCGACCCTCGACTTGCTGTGCTTCCTCGGCTCGTCGCTGATCTGCCGCGTACCGATCGGCGATGAGCCGTCCGGCAACGGTCAGTCGCTACGCCAACGAGCGCTTGCCCATGTGGTCGATGAGGTGGCGTTGCTGGTCAGCCGCTTTTCCCGCGATGCCGATTATTTCCGCCATGCCCCTGCGCTGATCGCGCCGGATTTCGAACGCCTGGAAGACCTGCTGTTCATCGACAAACTGGCGTATGTCCACCGTCTCAACGACACGGCAAATCCGGCGCTGCTGCAACAAGCGCAGATCCCGCTGATCGAACGCCTGCGACAAAGCCTGATCGAACATGCCGAACGACCGGCGCTGCACCTCGGCGGACAGTCCATCAGCTACCGCCAATTGCACGCCCACAGCCGGGCGATCCAGCAGCGGTTGCTGCCCTTGCTCGAGCAACATCCGCAGCCGTGGGTGGTCGGTGTCTGCCAAGGCAAAAGCCCGGCGCTGTTTGCCTCGATTCTGGCGATTCTAGGCAGCGGCGCCGTGTACCTGCCGCTGGAGCCGAGTCATCCTTTGCCGCGTCAGCAATACATCCTGGAAAACGCCGGCGCGGTGCTGTTGCTTCACGATGGACAACAGGCGCTCAGCGAGTCGATAGCGGGGCTGGATGTCAGTGGCATCGAAGCGCCGAACGCCGATCTCGACCGGCCGCTGATGCAGCACCGCCCGGAACTTGATGCGCCGTGCATGGCGCTCTACACCTCGGGCACCACCGGGCATCCGAAAGGCGTGCTGCTCAGCCAGGCCAATCTCGCCCACTTCACCGCGTGGTACGCCGACTACGTGCAGCTGCACGCCGGAAGCCGGGTGTTGCAGTTCTCTTCGCTTAGCTTCGATTCTTCGCTGATCGACATCTTCCCCAGCCTGCTCGCAGGGGCGGAACTGATCGTGCCCGACGACACCCAGCGCCGCGATCCTTTGCAGCTGGTTGCGCTGATTCGCCGGCGGCAACTGACCCACGCCTTCCTGCCGCCGGCGCTGTTGAGCATCCTGCCGCTGGAGCAACTGGAGGGCGTGCAGGTGATGACGGGCGGTGATGTCTGCGAGCCGTACGTCATCGAGCAACTGACCCGCCAAGGCACCCTGCACAACCTGTATGGCCCGACCGAAGCCACCGTGCTGATCACCGCGCGCCAGCTCAAACCGGGCGACAGCAACCGCACGCTGGGAGGGCCGATCGCCAACAGTCGGGTGCTGATTCTCGACGACGATCTGCAACCGGTGCCTGATCAAACCGTCGGTGAGCTGTTCATCGTCGGCCCTGGTGTCTGCCTCGGTTACCTGAACAATCCGCAGCAGACCGCCGAGCGTTATCTGAGCCTGTCACTGCCCGGCGGCGAAACCCTGCGCACCTACCGCAGCGGCGACATGGCCAAGTGGGGCGAGCACGGTATCGAGCTGTGCGGGCGGCGCGACAATCAGGTGAAAATCCGTGGCTTTCGCGTCGAGCCGGAAGAGATCGAGCGCTGCCTGCGCGAGAGCCGCTTGTATCGGCAGATTGCCGTGGTCATCGACAGTCAGCGGCGGATTCTGGCGTTTCTCGCCCAGCCACAGACCGAGACTGCCCGCGACGCATTGAAGGCTCACGCCCGGCAGTTTCTGCCGGACTACATGCAACCGGGAGCGTGGACCGAACTGGCGCAGATGCCGTTCGCCAGTAACGGCAAAGTCGATCGCAAGACGCTGCTGACATTGCCGGTGACGGTGCAGGACAGCGCTGCGAAATGCCTGCCGGCCAATGCTGACGAAGCGCTGCTTCTTGAGGTCTGGGCCGAACTGCTGGAACTGCCGACCAGCGACATTTCCACTGACGAAAGCTTCTTCAATCTCGGTGGTCATTCGATTCTGCTGTCGCGGATGTTGCTGCGCTTGCGTGAGGAATTCGGCCGAAGCATTTCGATCAATCGCTTCATCGAACTGCCCACGATCAGCAAACTGGCGACGCTGGTGCGCGGCACCGATGACAGCGCCGTGCTCAGCGCTCAGGCCATGGCCGACGCCGAGCGCGCGCTGGACATCGAACCGCTGCCGATCAGCCGCATGGGCGATGTGCACAAGGTCATCGTCACCGGTGCCAACAGTTTTGTCGGCGTGCACATCGTCGAAGCGCTGCTCGGTTGGGGCGCCAGCGAGGTGGCCTGTCTGGTGCGTGATGGCGCCGGGCAAACGGCGGCGCAACGTTTCGCTCAGGCACTGCGCGAAAACCGTCTGGAGCACCTCGACCTGAGCCGTGTGCGGGTTTACGCAGCTGATATCAGCCGTCCGCAACTGGGCCTGGGCGATGAGGAATATCAGCGCCTGGATCGCGAATTTGGCGCGCTGGTGCACAACGCCGCCAACGTCAACCACGTGCTCGATTACGAGTCCCTGGCGGCGGACAACGTCGAACCGATATTTGCCCTGCTGAAGCTGTGCGAAGGGCAGCGCAAAAAGGTCTTCAACTTCGTCTCGACCCTGTCGGCATCCAGCACCGTGGATGACGCCGGTCGAGTGCTGGAACTGCCCGCCGCCGCGACGCCGCCGATCTATATTCGCAACGGCTACAACCTGTCGAAGTGGGTCGGCGAACGCATCCTCGAACGGGCGCGCGAGCGTGGTGTTCGGGTCAATCTTTATCGCCCTGGCAACATCAGCTTCAACAGCCTCAGCGGTGTTTGTCAGCCGCACAAGAACCGTTTGATGCTCATGCTCAAGGGCTCGATCCAGCTCGGCCAGGTGCCGGCCTTTGCGCTGAATTTCGACCTGATGCCGGTGGACTTTCTCGCCCGCTTCATCGCCTTCCATGCCAGCCGTTATTCAGCGCAACGCGCGGTGTTCAATCTGCACAATCCCGAGCCGCTGAGCTGGGATGCCTACGTCGCTTCGTTCCGCGAAACCGGCAGCGAGTTTTCGCTGGTCAGCGTCGCCGATTGGCAACAGCAACTGAGTCGGGTCGACGCCGACAACGCGCTGTTCGGCGTGCTCGGGTTCTACCTCAACGGCTTCGAGGAAGACATCGGCGACATCTCGCTGATCAGCCACGCCAACGCCGAGGCCGGCGTGCAGCAGATGGGCGCGCACTACCCACAGAAATCCCCGGCGCTGCTGCGTCGCGGCTGCGACTACCTGAAAGAAATCAACTTCATCTGACTCATCCCAAAGGAGCAACACCATGAGCAATCTGCAACCCGACACCCTGATCAAAAACCCGCAAGGCTGCCACGTTGTGTCGTCGGTGGAAGTGCCGGCGGACGCGGCAAAAGTCTGGGCGATCGTTGGCGATTTCGCTGGCTTCGAACGATTCATTCCGGCGCTGTCGCACACCGAAATGACCGGCGAGGGCGTGTCTTCGCTGCGCAAGAAAATCTTCAAGGACGGCAACGTCGCGGTCGAACAACTCAACTCGCGCGATGAACAGGCGCGGCGCATGACCTGGACGACGATCTACAACACGTTGGGGGTGGGGAATCTGTGGGCGGCGATGCAAGTGGAATCGCTGAGCGCAGGGAAGTCGCGAGCGACCTGGACGATCATTGCCGAACCGGCTGCGGGTGGGGATGAAGCATTGCCGGGGTTCAGGGATTTCGTGCAGGGGTTTGCCGATGATGCGATGGGCAATGTGCTGAAGCTGTTTGTCTAAGGCATCGGTTTGGCGGTGATTGAACCGCCGCTTTCGCGAGCAGGCTCGCTCCCACATCTGGA
>NZ_WBRZ01000134.1:0-15172 GCF_008923895.1 Pseudomonas sp. GXM4 | reverse complement strand
CCGCGTCCAGCCGTACTCGCAAGTGACGCAGAGCGTCACGGGCTGCATTCCCACGCAGAGCGTGGGAACGATCCTTGGGAGCAGAAATGGCCAACGCTTTACCCGACCTGAAACTGTTGCGCATCTTCGTCAGCGTCGTGCGCCATCAGGGTTTTGCCAATGCGCAGCAGGAACTCAACCTGTCGACCTCGGCGATCAGCACCTACATGAGCCAGCTCGAAGCCGCGCTCGGACTGGTGCTGTGCCATCGCGGGCGCGGTGGCTTCAGCCTGACCAGCAAGGGCGAGCTGTTCCATCAGGAAACCCTGCGCCTGCTCGCCGAGCTTGAAGGCTTCGAGCAATACGCCGCCGCGCTCAAGGGCGAACTGCGCGGCACGCTCAATCTCGGGGTGATCGATTCCACGGTCAGCGACAAGGCCCTGCCGTTTGCTGAAGCCATCGGCGCCTACAGTCAGGAACACCCGGCGGTGCATTTGCACCTGTCGGTGATGAGTCCATATGAGTTGCAACTCGGCGTGCAGGACAATCGCCTTGACCTGGCCATCGGTGCGTTTTCCACGCGCATGAGCGGTCTGGTCTACATGCCGCTGTACCGCGAGCAGCACTGGTTGTATTGCAGCAGTCGTCACCCGCTGTTCAACGAGCGGCGCATCCCCGAGCAGGTCATCACCCAGCAACGGATGGTCGGGCGCGGTTACTGGAGTCAGGCGGAACTGGCCCGGCACGGTTTCAAACACAGTGCCGCGACCGTGGAAAGCATGGAAGCGCAGCTGATTCTGGTGCTCTCCGGCGCCTACATCGGTTATCTGCCGGAGCACTACGCGCAGGCCTGGGCCGACAAGGGCGATCTGCGTGTATTACTGCCGGCGACCTTCGGTTATCAGGCACCGTTTTCGATGATCATGCGCAGGGGCCGCAGCCGTGAGCCGCTGATCCAGACCTTCCGCGATTTGCTCAAAGCGCAATTGAATCAGGCGTAACCCATCATGTCCCGAGCCCAATGCCCGCGCTGCCTGCGCCCCCAGACCCACTGCCTGTGCCCGTTGATTCCGCACCTCGACAGCCGCACGCGCGTGTTAGTGCTGCAGCATCCGAGCGAGGTCAGCCACGCGCTCAATACCGCGCGGCTGGCGGCGCTGGGGCTGAGCAATGCCGAGCTGATTGTCGGCGAGGTATTCGAGGATTTGCCGAAACTGTTGAACCGGCCGGGCTATCAGGCGCACTTGCTGTTCCCGGCTGAGGATGCGCAGCCGTTGCAGGCTTACGCGCCAAATGATCAGCCAATGTTGCTGGTCGTCCCGGACGGCACCTGGCGCAAGGCACGCAAGATGCTGCACCTCAGTCCGCTGCTGGCGGCGCTGCCACGGGTGACCCTGACCGAGGGCGGCGTGTCGCGCTATCGCTTGCGCAAGGCACCGGGGCCGGGGGCGTTATCGACGATCGAGGCGATCGTGCAGGCGCTCGAAACCCTCGAAGCACCGACGACTTTTGCGCCGTTGCTCAAGCCGTTTGAAGCGCTGATCGAAGGGCAGATTGCGGCGATGGGGGAGGAGGTCTTCCAGCGTAACCATGGCGACAGATGATCGTTCCCACGCGGAGCGTGGGAATGCATCCAGTGACGCTCTGCGTCACCGTCGTGAAAGGACGCAGAGCGTCCCGGGCGGCATTCCCACGCGGAGCGTGGGAACGATCATTGGCTAACGCTCACGCATCGCCTCGGTCCGCGCTTTCAGCACCGGTTTGAGCAGGTAATCCAAGACGCTTTTCTCACCGGTAATAATGTCCACTGTCGCCACCATCCCCGGGATGATCAGCAGCGGTTTCACGTCGCCGCCCAGGTGATTCTTGTCGGTGCGCACCTGAATCAGATAGAAGCTGTTGCCCTTGTCATCGGTAATCGTATCGGCGCCGATCAGCTCGAGCTTGGCGCTCAGCCCGCCGTAAATCGTGTAGTCGTAGGCGCTGAACTTGACCATGGCTTTCTGGCCCGGATGCAGGAACGCGACGTCTTGCGGGCGGACCTTGGCTTCGATCAGCAGGTTGTCTTCCAGCGGCACGATTTCGACCATGTCGCTGCCCGGCTGGACCACGCCGCCGATGGTGTTGACCTTCATCTGCTTGATCACCCCGCGTACCGGTGATGTCACCGTGGTACGGCTGACGCGATCGTCGATGGCGATGCTCGAGGCGGTGATTTTCGACAGGTCGGTGCGTTTCTCATTCAGCTCTTTGGCAGCCTCGGAACGGAAGGTCTGCTCGGATTCGTCGATCTTGCTGCGGATCTCGGCGATGGCCGATTCGGCCCGGGGAATCGCCAGCGTGGTGGCGTTGAGCGAACCACGGATCTCCACGGCGCTGCGCCTGAGCCTGAGGATTTCCACTGGTGACACGGCGCCGGTTTTCACCAGCGGTTCGGACATGTTCATTTCTTGTTGCAACAACGCGAGGCTGGAGCTGAACTGGCCCTGCTTGGAGCGAAATTCGGCCAGCTCCTGGGTTTTCTGCCGCAGTTGTTCACTGAGGGTGCGCTGTTCACTGGCCAAGCGGCGTTGGCGTTGCTCGTACAGCGAGCGCTCGTCCTCGGCGACTTGCGGCGCTTTGGCGATGACTTCAGCGGAGAGTTTGAAGGGGCGTCCCTCGGCCTCTGCTGACAGCCGTTCAACCTGCGCGGTCAGCGCGTAACGGTCGGCCTCGCTCTCGCCCTTGTTCGAGCGAAAGCGCGTGTCATCCAGACGCAGCAGGGTGTCGCCCTTGCCGACCATCTGGCCTTCGCGAACGAATATCTCGGTGACAATGCCGCCCTCAAGGTTCTGGATCACCTGGACCTTGCTCGACGGAATCGCCTTGCCTTCGCTCATGGTCACTTCTTCGAGCACGGCGAATTTGGCCCAGACCAGGGCGGCGATCAGCAGCGCTGCCGCCAGCCACACGGTGATCCGCGATTTGCGCGGCGAATCCTGCAATGCTGCGCCAGCGGTTTCCGGCATGAACTCGGCTTCGGCGCTTTTGCCGAAGCTGTCGAAGTAGCCGCGCTTGTTGCTATCGGAGGAAGCAGGCATGGCGTAACTCCTAGACCGCCGCCGAGCCGACACGGCCCTTGCGCAGTGCATCGATGACCGCTTCTTTCGGGCCGTCAGCGACGACCCGGCCGTTATCCAGTACCAGCAACCGGTCCACCAGGCTCAGCATCGAGGTGCGGTGGGTGACCAGCAGCAGGGTTTTGCCTTGCACCCAGCCATGCAGTTTCTGCCGCAGTGCATCTTCGCTGCTGTTGTCCATGGCGCTGGTGGGTTCGTCGAGCAGCATGATCGGCGGATCGAGCAGTAACGCCCGCGCCAGCAAAACCGCCTGGCGCTGGCCGCCGGAAAGCAATTGCCCGCGTTCGCCCACCGGTCGGTCGAAACCTTGCGGGTGTTGCCGGGCCAGTTCAGTGACGCCGGTGAGTTCGGCGACTTCGAGCATGCGTGAATCGCTGATGTAACGCGCGCCCAGGGTCAGGTTGTCGCGCAAGCTGCCGGCCAGCAGCGGCAGGTCGTGGGCGACATATCCGATCTGCTGGCGCAGGTCAGCCACGTCCAGTTGGCGCAGGTCGAGCCCGTCGAGCAGTAACTGGCCTTGTTCCGCTTCGTAGAAACCCATCACCAATCGCGCCAACGTGCTTTTGCCGGAGCCGCTGCGGCCGATGATGCCGACCCGCTCGCCGGCTTTCAGGCTGAAGCTGACCTCGCTCAGCGCCGGCGCATTCTGGCCGGTGTAGTGGAACGTCACGCCGCTGACGTCGAGGGCGCCTTGCAGCTGCGTGCGTTCCAGTGGCCGTTGTTTGCCGTCGCGTTCCTGCGGCAGCGCCATCAGCGCGTCGGTGCTTTTCATGGTCAGTTGCGCTTGCTGATAGCGTGTGATCAGCCCGGCGATCTGCCCGAGCGGGGCGAGCACACGACTGCCAAGCATGTAGGTGGCAACCAGCGCGCCGACACTGAGGTTGCCAGCGATGATGCTGTAGACCCCGGCCACAATCGTCGCCATCCCGGAAAACTGCTGGATGAACAGCGTGCCGTTGGTGGCCAATGCCGACAGGTTGCGCGCGTGGCTGTCGAGGCGGGTGAGGGCGCCGTGGGTGCTTTCCCATTTGTGCTGGCGCTCGCTTTCGGCGCCGCAGGCCTTGAGGGTTTCCAGGCCACCGAGGGTTTCGATCAGCACGGCCTGACGCTCGGCGCCGAGGCTCAGGCTTTTCTGCACGGTGTCACGCAGGCGCACCTGAATCGCCATGGCGAAAATGATCGTGATCGGAAACGCCAGCAGCGGAATCACCACCAGCCAGCCGCCGAGCAGGCCGATCACCACCAGCATCAACACCACGAAGGGCAAGTCGATCAGGCTGGTCAGGGTCACGGCAGTGAGAAATTCACGCAGGCCCTGGAAATCGTGAATGCTCTGGGCAAAGCCGCCGATGGTCGCCGGCCGCGCTTTCATCGACATCCCGGTGATGCGCTCGAACAGCGTCGCCGAGAGGATCACATCGGTTTTCTTGCCGGCGGTGTCGAGCAGGTGCGCACGCACTACGCGCAGCACCAGTTCAAAACCGGTGCCGATCAACAGGCCGATCGACAACACCCACAGCGTCGAGGTCGCCTGATTGGGCACCACGCGGTCGTAGGTCTGCATGACGAACAGCGGCACCATCAGGCCGAGCAGGTTGATCAGGAAACTGGCGAGGATCGCATCGCTGTACAGCCATTTCGACAGTTTGAGAGTATCGCGAAACCACGCGTTTACCCGTGGCACCAGCGGCGCGCGGAGGTCTTCGAGTTCATGGCGCGGGCGGGCGAACAAGGCCTGGCCGCTGTAGTGCTCGTTGAGTTCTTCGCGGCTGACCCATTGCTCGCCGCCGTCGGCTTCGCTGGGCAGCAGCAGGGCTTTGCCGTCCTCGCCAAAGCGCCGCAGCACAGCGGTGCGGCCGTCGTTGAGCAGCAACAGAATCGGCAGGTTCAGCGGTGAAATGTCTTTCAGGTCACGGCGCAACAGCCGCGCCTGCAATCCGGCCCGCGCGGCTGCACGGGGCAGCAGATCGAGGCTCAGGCGTTGTTTGTTCAGAGGCAGCCCGGCACTCAGGCTGGCACGACTGACCGTGGCGCCATGCAGTTTGCAGAGGATCAGCAGACCGTCGAGTAACGGATCGTCAAAGCTCAGGCGCGGATCGACCCCGGTGGCGCCGGGTTCCATGCTGGTCATAGTGATTGCCTCTGTTGAACGGGCTCGGTTATCGGATCGTTCCCACGCTTTGCGTGGGAATGCCTCTAGGGACGCTCTGCGTCCAGTGACGCGGAGCGTCACGGGCTGCATTCCCACGCAGAGCGTGGGAACGATCAGAGATCGCAGCCTTCGGCAGGTCCTGCAGGATCTATTTCAACTCGGGCAGGCGCGCCTGGTTTTTTACTTCGGTCGTGGCAATCGCATCAGCCGGCAGCACCACGCGTTGCTTGCTCAGCAACTGGCCCATGTTCGCCAGCACGCGGTACATCGAGTATTCCTCGGTGTAGCGGATTTCGGTGTAGCGACGGTTGGCGTTGTACAGCTCGTTTTCGCTGTCGAGCAGGTCAAGCAGGGTGCGTTGGCCGAGGCCGAACTGGTCCTGATAAGCGGCGCGCACGCGTTTGGTGGTTTCGGCATATTCGCGAGCGGTCGGCGTCTGCTTCTTGGCGTTTTCCATGGCGTTCCAGGCCAGACGAATGTTCTCGTTGAGCTGACGCAGGGCGTTGTTGCGGATGTCCATCGCCTGGTTGATGTCGTGGGCATTCGCGGCCAGGCGTGCCTTGTCGCTGCCGCCACGGAACAGGTTGTAGTTCATCACCACACCGACACGCCATTCGTTGTCGTGGCCTTCATCACCCTGCACGTTGTTGTTTGCGCCGACTGCTGCTTCGGCATCGAAGCGCGGGTAGAACGGCGACTTGGCGACTTCGTACTGGCTCTCGGCGGACTGCACGTCAGCCTGGGCCGATTTCAGGTACGGGTTGTTGTCGACCATGCTCTGCTGCGCTTCACGCAGGTCCGGCGGCATCTCACCGCGAGTCGAGGCCGGGGTTTCCAGCTCATCGGGCATGCGTCCGACCACGCTGTAGAAATTCGATTCGGCGTCGGCCAGATCGACTTCGGCGGTGTCGAGGTTGTTCTGCGCCAGTGCACGACGGGCAACCGATTGATCGGAGTCGGCGGTGCTGCCGATGCCGCGCTCGGTGCGCAGGCCGATCTGATCGTTGACACGCAAGTGCGCCTGCAAATTGTTCTTGGCCAGCGTCACCAGTTCACGCCGCTTGAGCACTTCGAGGTAGACCTCGATGGTGCGCAGGGCCAGATCCTGTGCGGTGCCTTGCGCGTAGTAGGCGCGCGAATTGGACACGCCCTTGGTGCGCTCGACCTCGTTGGCGGTGTTGAAGCCGTCGAAGATCATCTGCCGCAAGCGCAGCTCGGACTGGGTGTAATTGAGGATTTCGGTGTTGTGATTACCGAAGGCACGGGTGTTGGTGTTGTCGCTGTAGCCGCGCCCGTAGGCAGCGTTCAGATCGACCGACGGATAAAACCCGCCCTTGGCCACTTTCACCTGCTCATCCGCAGACAGGCGGGCGTCCACGCGCGAAGCCAGCTCCGGGTGGGTGGCGATGGTGCTTTGAATCGCCTCGGTGAGGTTCATCGCCTGGGCTTGGGAAGTGCAAGCCATGGCCAGCAAAACCGCGCTGCAGAGGGGGGTTAAAACGCGCATGGGTGCATCTCCCTGGATCTCAATGTTGTGTTACCGTCGCCAAATATTTGACGTAAATTTAGGGTGTAAGCGTTTCACTCTTGTAACAACAGAGCTAAGAACATCCTAGAGCGTAGCTAAGAAAAAATTTTCATAAGGTTTATTCCAAAAAAAACTTATGCGGTTTTTCAAAAGCAGCACATTGTTCAGCTCGAAAGCCTTTGTTTTATGCGCTTTAGGGAGCTCGAAAAGGCTTGAGGAAAGTTCCATTCACTTTGCGAGACACTGCGAAGTACTGCTGAAGGGGAGGGACGCGTAGCGGGGAATGAGCGACAGATTTTTGTCACTCGGGTGATTCACCACCGTTACGTAGCGCTAGTGGGTCGATGGATTGAACAGGGTTGGCAAGTGCTTGATAGCGCTGACAATTCGTTTCAAACCGGGCCTGCGAAACGAACTGTCGAGGGTGCGAGCGTCGCCCCCGGCAACCCGATTGAGCCATGGGCTGCTTCGCGAACCAGTGCCGACGGTGGTCGGCAGCGGAGGATTTCACATGGCAGCGCTCATTGGTACGGTCACAAAAGTCATTGGTCAGGTGTTCGCCCAGGCGAGCGACGGCATCAAGCGTCCGCTGTTCGAAGGCGATCGTTTGTACGCTGGCGATCAACTGATCACCGGCGCGGAAGGCGCGGTGGCAGTGAAACTGCAAAACGGCGAGGAATTGACCCTCGGCCGGGGCAGCAGCATCACCATGACCGGGCAATTGCTGGCCGACCAAGCGGTGCCGGTGAACGTCGACGAAGCGCAGACCCCGAGCCAGGCGCAACTGACCGATGTCGAGCAAATCCAGCAAGCCATCGCCGCCGGTGAAGACCCAAGCAAAACTGCCGAAGCCACTGCCGCCGGCCCCAACGCGCCCACCGGCAATACCGGTGAACTGGGCGGCGGGCACAGTTTCGTTCTGCTCACCGAAGTTGGCGGCCGAGTCGATCCGATTATTGGTTTCCCCACCGCTGGCTTCAACGGTATTCCCGAATTTCCCGAGTATCGTCGCGACGCGGACATCGACAATGGCGACGACACGCCAGCGCCGGTCGTGGTGCCACCGCCACCGGTGAACAATCCGGTCATCCTTAACGGCCTTGACGCGGCGGGCGGCGAGCTGAACCTCAATGAAGCCAATCTGCCTGACGGTACAGCGGCCAATCCAGGCGCGCTGACGCAAAGTGGCAGCTTCACGGTCTCGGCAGCGGATGGTTTGAACAGCCTGAGCATCGGCGGCATCAACGTGATTGTTGGCGGCGTGCCGATCGGCTTTCCCCAGTCGATCACCACGCAACTGGGCAACACCCTGACCATCACCGGTTACAACGCGACCACTGGCACGGTCAGCTACAGCTACACCCTCAACGGCAACGAGACTCATGCGGCCGGCGATGGCGTGAACAATCTCAGCGAACAGTTCACCGTGATCGCCACCGACAGCAATGGCGACAGCGCCACTGGCACGCTGGACGTGAATATCACCGACGACGTGCCCAAAGCGTTTGACGACGCCAACGGCATTGCCTCGGAAACCTTGCTGACCCTGACCGGAAACGTCCTCACCAACGACATCCAAGGCGCCGACCGCGTACCCACCGGACCGGTCACGCCGGGCACTTTCACCGGTACTTACGGCACATTGGTGCTGAACGCCGACGGCACATATACCTACACCCTGAATACCAGTGACGCCGACTTCAAAGCCTTGACCGGCGGCGGTAACGGCACGGAAACCTTCGCCTACACGATCACTGATGCCGACGGCGATAGCAGTAGCGCCAATCTGGTTCTGCAGATCCACAACAACGACGATCCAGTCACCATCGATGGCCTGAACGTCGCCGGTGGCGAGCTGACGATCTACGAGAAAAATCTCAGCGACGGCAGCGCACCGGACGCCACCGCACTGACACAAAACGGCACGTTCACCATCACCGCGCTGGACGGCGTCACCACGCTGACTGTCGGCGGCATCGCCGTGGTGACCAGCGGCGTCGCCGCAGGCTTCCCGCAATCGATCACCACGCCACTGGGCAGCACGCTGACGATTACCGGTTTCAACGCTGCAACCGGCGTGGTCAGTTACAGCTACACCCTGGCTGATAACGAAGCGCATCCGAACGCCAACGGCGCGAACAATCTGCCTGAGCAGTTCGCAGTCACGGTGGTCGATGACAACGGCACGACGGCCACCGGCACCCTCGACGTCAACATCGTCGACGACCTGCCGAAAGCCAACGACGACAGCAACGGTACCGCCTCGGAAAGCCAACTGACCCTGACCGGCAACGTCCTGACCAACGACGTGCAAGGTGCCGACCGCGTACCGACAGGCCCGGTTACGCCCGGCACGTTCACCGGTACTTACGGCACCTTGGTTCTGAACGCCGACGGCACCTACACCTACACGCTCAATACCAGCGATGCCGATTTCAAAGCCTTGACCGGCGGTGGCAACGGCACAGAGACCTTCGCCTACACCATCACTGATTCCGACGGCGACTCCAGCACTGCCAATCTGGTTCTGCAGATTCACAACAACGACGATCCAGTAATCATCGATGGCCTGAACGTCGCTGGCGGCGAGCTCACGGTTTACGAGAAAAATCTCAGCGACGGCAGCGCCCCGGACGCCACCGCGCTGACACAAAACGGCACGTTCACCATCACCGCGCTGGACGGCGTCACCACGCTGACAGTCGGCGGCATCGCCGTGGTGACCAGCGGCGTCGCCGCAGGCTTCCCGCAATCGATCACCACGCCGCTGGGCAGCACGCTGACGATTACTGGTTTCAACGCTGCAACCGGTGTGGTCAGTTACAGCTACACCCTGGCCGACAACGAAGCACATCCGAACGCCAACGGCGCGAACAATCTGCCTGAGCAGTTCGCAGTCACGGTAGTCGATGACAACGGCACCACCGCCACCGGTACCCTCGACGTGAACATCGTCGATGACCTGCCGAAAGCCAACGACGACAGCAACGGTACCGCCTCGGAAAGCCAACTGACCCTGACCGGCAACGTCCTGACCAACGACGTGCAAGGCGCCGACCGCGTCCCAACGGGTCCAGTCACGCCCGGCACTTTCACTGGCACGTTCGGAACTTTGGTTCTGAACGCCGACGGCACTTACACCTACACGCTGAATACCAGCGATGCCGACTTCAAAGCGTTGACCGGCGGCGGTAACGGCACCGAAACGTTCGCCTACACGATCACCGATGCCGACGGCGATACCAGCACTGCCAATCTCGTACTGAATATCCACAACAATGACGATCCGGTGCTGCTCAATGGCCTCGACGTCAACGGCGGCGAACTTACCGTCTACGAAAAAAACCTCAGCGACGGCACCAGCCCCAACACCCCGGCGCTGACCCAGAACGGCACTTTCACCGTCAGCGCTCTCGATGGTCTGCAGACCCTCACAGTCGGTGGCATCGCGATGATCACCAATGGCGTGGCCGCAGGCTTCCCGCAATCAATCGTCACCCCGCTGGGCAGCACCTTGACCATCAGCGGTTATGACCCGGCGACCGGCGTGGTCAGCTACAGCTACACCCTGGCCGACAACGAAGCCCACCCGACTGCCAGCGGCACCAACAGCCTCACCGAGAACTTCGACGTGGTGGCGACTGACACCGATGGCAGCACCGCCAGCGGCCAGATCAACGTCAACATCGTCGACGACTTACCGACCGCGCATGCGGACGCGGCTTCGGTGGCGGAGGGCGGTACCGTCAGCGGTAACGTACTCAACAACGACATCGGTGGCGCTGACGGCCCGGCGGTCACCGGTGCAGTGATTGGTGTGCGCGCCGGTGCCGACACCTCGACTTCGGCCATCGGCGGGCTCAATTCGCAGATCAACGGCACCTACGGCTACCTCACGCTTGATGCCAACGGTAACGCCGTTTATCACAGCAATCCCAACGCGGTGAACGGTCCGGGTGCGGTGGATGTGTTCACCTACACCGTGCGCGATTCTGATGGTGATGAAAGCACCACGACGATCACCATCGACGTCTACAACAGCTGCCTGAAAGCGGTCAGCGACACCGATGTCACCGTCTACGAAAAAGCCCTCGACCTGAACCAGGATGGCCAGGATCTGGCAGCGGGCAGCGTGGTCGGCAGCGATCCGAACAGCACTGGCGAAACCGCTTCCGGCACCCTGGTCGGCTCGGTCACCGGTGCGGTCGGCGCGATCAGTTATGCGCTGGTTGGCAGTGCTACCGGCAACTACGGGCAGATCGTTCTCAATGCCAATGGCACTTACACCTACACCCTGACTTCGCCAGCGACCACCACGCCGCACGCTGACGACGGCGCCAACAGCCTGAGCGAAACCTTCACCTATCAGGCCACCGATTCGCTGGGCAATGTCGTCACCAGCACGATCGTTGTGAGCATCGTCGATGACGTGCCGAAAGCGCTGAATGACAGCAATGCCGACAACGCGAGCGAAGCCTGGTTGACCCTGACCGGCAACGTCCTCGACAACGATGTGCAGGGCGCCGACCGCGTCGCCAGCGGCCCGGTGACTGCCGGTACTTTCACTGGCACTTACGGCACGCTGGTGCTCAACGCCAACGGCACTTACACCTACACGCTGGACGCCAACGACGCCGACTTCAAAAACCTCCAGGGCGGCGGCAACGGCACGGAAACCTTCGCCTACACCATCACCGACGCGGACGGCGACACCAGCACCGCCAACCTGGTGCTGAACATCCATAACAACGACGATCCGGTGTGCCTCGACGGCCTCGATGTGAAGGGCGGCGAAATCACCGTCTACGAGAAAAACCTCAGCGACGGCAGCAGCCCCAACACCTCGGCGCTGACCCAGAGCGGCAGCTTCACCGTGACTGCGCTTGATGGCCTGCAAACCCTGACGGTCGGCGGCATTGCGGTGATCAGCAATGGCGTCGCCGCCGGTTTGCCGCAATCGGTGGTCTCGCCACTGGGCAGCACCTTCACCATCACCGGTTACGATCCGGCCACCGGCGTGGTCAGTTACAGCTACACCCTGGTCGACAACGAAGCCCACCCGAACGCCAACGGTGCCAACAGCCTCAGCGAGAGCTTCGACGTGGTCGCCACTGATACCGATGGCAGTACCGCCAGCGGTCAGATCAACGTCAACATCGTCGACGATCTGCCGACTGCCAACGCCGATACCGGCTCGGTAGCGGAGGGCGGCACGGTCAATGTCAGTGTGCTCGGCAATGACCTCAGCGGTGCCGACGGCGCCGCCACGGTGGTCGGCGTGCGCGCCGGCAGCAACACCGCGACGTCAGCCAGCGGCGGGCTCAACAGCAACATCAACGGCAACTACGGCTACCTGACCCTCGACGCGGCGGGCAACGCGGTTTACCACAGCAACCCGAACTCGGTGAGCCCGCCGGGCGCGACCGACACGTTCACCTACACCATCCGTGATAGCGATGGCGACGAAAGCACCACAACGCTGACCATCAATGTCGCCGACGGCAAACTGGTCGCCTCGGTCGATCAGGATGTCACGGTCTACGAAAAAGCCCTCGACCTGAACACGGATGGCCAGGATCTCGCCCCCGGCACAGTCACCGGCAGCGAACCGGGCAATACCGGTGAAACCGCCAGCGGCACGCTGCTCGGTTCGGTCAGTGGTGGCAGCGGCGCGATCACTTACACCCTGGTCGGCAACGCCACCGGCAGCTACGGGCAACTGCAGCTCAACGCTGACGGCACCTACACCTACACGCTGACCTCGGCGCCGAAAACCGCGCCGAGCGCCAACGACGGGCCGAACACGCTCAGCGAAACGTTCACCTACAAAGCCACCGATGCGCTGGGCAACAGCACCACCAGCACGCTTGTGGTGAACATCGTCGACGATGTGCCGAAAGCCGTTGCCTCGGATCGCTCGGTTACCGCAGTGGAGATCGATTCCAACATCCTCATCGTCCTCGACATCTCCGGCAGCATGGCCGATCCCTCTGGCGTGCCGGGCCTGTCGCGGCTGGCACTGGCCAAGCAGGCCATTGGCGCCTTGCTCGACAAGTACGATGATCTGGGCGATGTGAAAGTGCAGTTGGTGACGTTCAGCAGCAATGCCGCCGACCGCACCACGGTGTGGGTCGATGTCGCTACTGCCAAGACATTGCTCGCCGGCCTCAACGCCGGCGGCGGCACCAACTACGATGCCGCCGTGGCGGTGATGCAGACCGCGTTCGACACCTCCGGCAAACTCACCGGGGCACAGAACGTCGGCTACTTCTTCTCCGACGGCAAGCCTAACGAGGGCGACATCGGCACGGCTGACGAAGCCGCGCTGAAAAACTTCCTCGACGCCAACAACATCAAGAACTATGCAATCGGTCTGGGCAGTGGCGTGAGCAACGCCAACCTCGATCCGCTGGCCTACGACGGCATCAACCACACCAATACCAATGCGGTGGTGGTCACCGATCTCAACCAGCTCAACTCGGTGCTGTCCGGCACCGTGCAGGGCGCGCCGGTCACCGGTTCGCTGCTGGGCGAGGGCGGCTCGTTCGGTGCCGATGGCGGTTTCATCAAGTCGATCGTGGTCGACGGCACCACCTACACCTACGATCCGAAAGCCCTCAGTGGCCAGGGTTCGTTGACCGCGAGCGGCGGCGTCAACCACGGCACTTTCAATACCGCCAACAACACCGTCAGTATCGCCACCAACAACAGCGGCACGCTGGTGGTCAACCTCGATACCGGCGAATACAGCTACACCTCGCAGAAAACCACCGCCGTGGTCATCACCGAAAACATCGGCTTCACCGTCAGCGACAACGACGGCGATCTGGCCAGCTCCACCCTGACGGTGAAAGTGATCCCCAACGCGCCGCCAGTGGCGATGGACGATCACGTCATCACCAACGTGCTCTCGGGCAACATCGTGGTGCCGGGTGAGCTGCTGCTGGCCAATGACAGCGATCCGAACGGCGACACCCTCAACGCCACGCCAACCAGCTTCAACATCGGTTGGGTTTCGAAAGCGGCGGACTTCACCGGTACCGGCCTGATCGGTTTCACTGGGCAGAACAATAATGCGGCCAACCAGAACCTGGCCAATGTGCGCAGCGCCTTCAGCGCCAATGCCGCGACCATGACCGCCGTGCTGGTGGTCAGCGGTTATCTGGGCATGGTGAGCAACAGCAATGCCAACGATGAAGACCTCATTACCGTCAATCTGCGTCAGGGCGAAACCCTCAATCTGGATCACAATCTGGGTGCCGGTAAGATCAGCATGGAGTATTCGCTCAACGGCGGTGCCTGGATGGCGCTGGCGGACGGCCAGACCCTCAGCGCCTCGGCGGACGGCGTCTACCAGATCCACATCACCAACATTGGTAATGGTGGCGGCAACCCGAACGCCGCGGAAAACTACCAACTGACCATGACCCTCAACTATGCGGGGGCCCACGACATCACGCCGGACTACCACGGCACCTACACCGCCAACGATAACCACGGCGGCAGCGACACGGCCAACGTCAGCATCAGCTATCAGGACGGCCACACCCTGACCGGCACTGCTGGCGACGATGTGTTGGTAGCGGGCAGCGGCAACAACGTGATCAATGCCGGCGAAGGCAACGACGTGCTCACCGCCGGCTCTGGCAACAACGAAATGCACGGCGACGGCGGTAACGATTTGCTCTACAGCGGCGCGGGCAACGATCTGCTCGATGGCGGCACTGGCAGCGACACCGCCAGCTACGCCCACGCCACGGCCGCCGTCACCGTCAATCTCGGCCTGCTCGGTGCGCAGAACACCCTCGGCGCCGGTACTGACACCTTGACCGGTATCGAAAACCTGATCGGCTCGAACTTCAACGACAGCCTCACCGGCGACGGCAACAACAACGTGATCAACGGCGGCCTCGGCAACGACTTCCTCAATGGCGGCGCTGGCGATGACTTGTTGATCGGTGGCATGGGCAACAATACCCTGACGGGCGGGGCAGGGGCCGACACCTTCCAGTGGCTCAAGGGCAACAGCGGCCACGACCTGATCACCGACTTCACCCCCGGTACCGACAAGCTCGACCTGTCGCAACTGCTGCAAGGCGAAAACGCCAGCACCGCGTCGCTGGACGACTATCTGCACTTCACCGTCAGCGGCAGCGGCGCCTCGGTGATGACCAGCATCGACGTCAGCGCCATGGCCGGCGGCACGCCGAACCAGACCATCGACCTCGCCGGCGTCAACCTCGCCAGCCATTACGGCGTGACACCGGGGGCGGGCGGCATGGTGGCTGGGGGGCATGACACGGCGACGATCATCAACGGGATGCTTAATGATCATTCGTTGAAGGTGGATACGGTTTGACCTGAGGTCTGAAACGACAAAACCCGCCGCCCCGG
>NZ_WBRZ01000133.1:0-15255 GCF_008923895.1 Pseudomonas sp. GXM4 | reverse complement strand
CAAAGGTTCAATCTAAAAGGCGAATGTGCCCGGTATCAAAAATTGGTTCGGCGCCGAAAAAACTCCAGGCGCCGAAAGGTCCATCAGGCTTGCGTCAACTTCGCTGCGGCACGTTCGAAGCGGTCGAGACCGGCGTCGATATCGGCGTCTTCCACCACCAGGCTCGGGGCGAAACGGATCACGTCCGGACCTGCCTGGAGAATCATCAGGCCTTCCTGTTCGGCGGCGTTGAAGATGTCCTTGGCCTTGCCTTTCCAGGCGTCGCTCAGCACGCAACCGATCAGCAAACCGAGACCACGCACCTGAGTGAACAGGCCGTATTTCTCGCCGATCTGTTGCAGGCGAGTCTTGAACTTGTCGTGCTTGGCGTTCACGCCGTTCAACACTTCAGGAGTGTTGACCACGTCGATCACCGCTTCGGCGACGGCGCAGGCCAGCGGGTTGCCGCCGTAGGTGGTGCCGTGGGTGCCGACGACCAGATGTTTGGCCAGCGCTTCGGTGGTCATCATTGCCGCGATCGGGAAACCGCCGCCCAGGCTTTTGGCGCTGGTGAGGATGTCGGGGGTCACGCCGTAATGCTGGTAGGCGAACAGCTTGCCGCTGCGGCCCATGCCGGTCTGCACTTCGTCGAACACCAGCAGGGCGTTGTTCGCGTCGCACAGTTCGCGGGCACCTTGCAGGTAAGCCAGCTCGGCCGGCAGTACGCCGCCCTCGCCCTGGATCGGTTCCAGCACGACCGCGCAGGTCTTCTCGGACACCGCGGCTTTCAGTGCGGCCAGATCGTTGTAGGGAACGTGGGTGATGCCAGTGATTTTCGGGCCGAAACCGTCGGAGTACTTCGACTGGCCACCGACGTTGACGGTGAACAGGGTACGGCCGTGGAAGCTGTTCAGCGCGGCGATGATTTCGTATTTCTCGGAGCCGAAACGGTCGAATGCGACGCGACGGGCCAGCTTGAATGCGGCCTCGTTGGCTTCAGCGCCGGAGTTGCAGAAGAACACGCGCTCGGCAAACGTGGCGTCGATCAGCTTGTGCGCCAGACGCAGGGCCGGTTCGTTGGTGAACACGTTGGACACGTGCCACAGCTTGTTCGCCTGTTCGGTCAACGCACCGACCAGCGCCGGATGCGCGTGGCCCAGGACGTTGACGGCAATCCCGCCGGCGAAGTCGATCAGCTCGCGGCCGGCCTGATCCCAGACCCGGGAACCGGCGCCACGCACCGGAATGAAAGCGGCAGGCGCGTAGTTGGGAACCATTACCTGGTCGAAATCGGCGCGTTGTACCGCAGCGTGCTCAACGGACATCGGAGTCTCCTGAAGAGGAACACCCGCCTGGAACTGGCGAGCGATGAGGGGATTGTAAGGACAGTTGGGTGCCCGGCCTTGTCGCCAAGCGACAACTTCTTATAGCGCAAACCCCGGATTTTCCCGGGTTTACGGCAATGCGACATATAGCGTCGCAAAGGCGCAGTTTACCGGGCGCGGCCGATTTGCGGCAGGCCGCGCAGGATACCAAGTCAGCCCCCACGGCAGAGACATAAATATCTACCGCACGGGGGGCGCTTGCTGCTGATTTGCTGAGGGTTCTTCCCAACGCCAAGGAATGGCCATGCATTTGTCTGAAGCACCCCCATCGGCAAGCCCGGATGCCGCACATGACGCGCAACATGCGGACGAACATTACCAACCACTGAAAAACGCGATTCCCGCCTGGTTGGGCGACACCTCAGCCACTCGGCGAGAAGCACTGAAAAGCAGCCTCCCGCAGCAGCCGGCCGCGCTCAAGAACGCGCCAGCCGAACAGCACGCGCTGATGAAAAGCCTTGGGGCGGCGCATATCAGCGCCCAGAGCCGGGTCGATAAAAGCCTGGAACACTTGCAGGACGCTGCGGCTTTCGCCGAGCCCCTGCTCAAGGCCGAGCTGAAACGCTGCTTCGATCTGGAGCTGGATGTCAGAAACACCTACGTGCGCCTGTACATTCCCGCCACCACCCCGTGGTTTCCGATTCGCACCGGCGCCCGAGCCTGGTCCGCGTCACTGCTTGAGGCTGCGCTGCATAACTTCGAAGACAGGGAAACCGAAGACAACGCCTTCGAAGCCGAGTCGACATTCACCAGCGCCCCCTCGGCCACAGGACAGTTTGAAACCCTGCCCGAGATCAAGGCGAAACTGAGCATTTCCGCTTTCACAAAACTGTGCCGTCGACTGGATATCGGCGCGAAATACAAAGCCAGTCTGGAAGACAATCTGGGCTATTCCGATCCGATGGTCGCGTCGGTCTTGCGCGGCAAAATCGACGCCAGCCAGAAGGCCGCGATGAAGGCTGCCCTGCAATGGGCGCGGATGAACCGCGATGTCTCGGAAAACGCGTTACGCACGATCGAGGCGATGCTCGACGGCGTGAAAGGCCTGCATGTGCATGGCGCCCCGCTGCTGTGTCATGACATGACGATGCTTTGCGCACCGCTGACCGGCATCGTGGTATTCGCCCCGGACCTGTACATGACGCGCAATGCAGCGCGCGTCGTCGCCTACGTCCCGGATGACCCCGAACATCCGTTCAAGGAGTACGCCTCGCCGTTGGAAATGGTTGTGGAACTGACGCGCCAGTTGCGCTCCAGGGACTATCAGCAATTCTTCAGCCGCTTCGTCAACCACGACCAGCGCGGTTTCTTCTTCAGCACCCTCAACAGCCGGCTGAGTGAAATCCGCTGGCATCCGCACGAACCCGGCGACCCGCTGCCGGCGTGGCGCGAAGCCCCGGTGGAGCGGCCCGATCTGCAGACTGCGCTGACGCCGTTTTACGACGATGTCTGGCAACACCTGTACCAGGCAAAGCTGAACAAGATTTTCAATGACGCCCGAACCATTGCCGTACCGACTGCCCTGGTTGATCAAAGGGCGCGCTGGGCATTCTGGGATTCGCTGGTCAACATCCTCTCTTCCATCGCCCAGACCGCCGCGATGATCGTCGCGCCCTTCGTGCCGGTGCTCGGTGAAGCGATGATGGCGTACATGGCCTATCAGATGCTCGATGAAGTATTCGAAGGCATTGTCGAGTGGGCGCAGGGGCGCACGACCGAAGCGGTCGAACATTTGATGGGCACCGTGGAATCGATGATCCAGTTGGGCATGTTCGCCGTCGGCGGTGCGATTGGCGCGGCCGAGTTTCGCAAGGTATTGCCCAAGGAAATCGTAGCGTTCATCGACCGCTTCAAACCGGTACAACTGGCCAATGGTGACACCCGCTATTGGCAACCGGATCTCGAACGCTACAAACATCCGCAGCGCCCGACTGCCGATTCGCAACCCGATGCGCTGGGTCTGCATACCCATGAAGACAAGCGCCTGCTGCCCCTGGAGGACGCGCACTTTGCAGTCACGGAAAGTCAGGTGCCAGGGCAGTACCGCATCGAACATCCGAGTCGCCCCGACGCATACCAGCCGGTGCTGCGCCACAACGGCGAAGGTGCCTGGCACACTGAACTCGAGCAACCGCTGGAGTGGGATGGCGCAACCGCGCTGCGCCGTATCGGCCCTGCGGTCGAGAGCTTGTCCGCGAGCGAGCGCGAAACCGTCCTGCAGATCAGCGGAACCAGCGAAGACGCGCTGCGCAAAATGCATGTCGAGCAGGAAAAGGTCCCGCCGCTGCTGGCCGACAGTATCCAGCGCTTCAAGCTTGATCAGCAGTTGCAACGCTTCATCGACCAGCTCGACAGCGATGACGCCGAAGTTTTTTTGCGCGCCGACCCGGCCATGCAACTGCAGGTGCTCAGCGAATACGGTCGCTGGCCAGGCGACAAATGCCTGCGTCTGCTTGATCGCCAAGGCCAGCAACTGTGGCAATCGTCTGCCGACACAACCCTGCCCGTGACCGAACTGCGCCAGGGCGAACTGATCGGTGGCGACGTGCTCAAAACCCTGCTCCAAACCCTCGACGAGACGCAGATCAAAGCCTTGCTGGACGAGCCCTTCGCCGGACCGACGCCGTCCATCGAGGTCCGCAGCCAGAACCTGCGCAAGCAAGTGGCCGACCTCGCGAGACGCAACACCAGCGCGCTGTTCGAGTCGCGCTATCAAACCCTTCAGCACCTCGACGACCCGCTGGCGGCACGACTCAAGACTCACCCTCCACAATTGCCGGCCAGCATTACCCGCGAACTGCTCGATACCGCGACCGGCAGCGAACTGCTGCAGATCAGCGAAGGACAATTGCCCGCGCGCCAACAGGCGCTCATGCAGATGGCCAGTGACGAGGTGCGCGTTGCCCGCGCATATGAGGGCCTTGAGCTGGCCTCGGTGAGCAACCCCGACTCTGACTCTCTGGCGCTGCAAAGCCTCAAACTGCTGCCGGGCTGGAGTGGCGATGTACGCATCGAAATCCGTGACGGGCGCTACGAGGGCGCATTACTGGACACCATCGGCCGTGACGATGCCCCTGCACACAAGGTGCTGGTTCGCCGCGACGATGGCCAATATCAACCTTATGACGATCGTGGGCAGCAGCTGCACTCATTCACTGATTTCTATTCCAGCCTGTTGTACGCATTGCCCGACAGCGAGCGCCAGAGCCTGGACCTGCGCATTGGTCAGAGTCAGGCGCTGAAGGCGGCCATTCGTCAACGTACGCTCGAGCGCCACGAGTGGCGTCAGGTGATTGTCGATACGCCGTCACGAGCGCCGACTGTCGACACCCTGCGCCTGCTCGGTACCGACGGTTACGCCCATGCTCCGCGTCCGCCGCGTCCCGCTTACCAGCCGCACACCCTCGAAGAAGACATCCGCGTGCTCTATCCACGCATGTCCAATCATGAGATGCGCTTTCTCGCCGAAAGCATGCGCAGGAGTCCAGCAGGCCCGCGCGCAGAGATGCTTCGCTTGCAAAATGACTACTTGCAATTGCAGAACGAGCTGCATGTCTGGGCCAACAATCCGCCCGCCTTGCATCCCGAAACCGGCACGGCGCTGACGCCGCTGGAGAAGCGCGCCGAACTCCAGAATCGCAGGCTGCTCAGGGAGCAATTGCTCAAAGCCTGGAGGCGGGAGCACGTCACGGGTATCAATCAACAGGGCTTCGCCGCCGGATACGCGTTGCGCCTTACACCGGCGGTCATGGGCGACTTGCCGATGTTGTCAGCAGACTTCAGCCATATCACTTCGCTCGCCATTGATGGCAGCCCGATGACCACATCTGTCGACAGCTTTCTGCAGTCCTTCAGTCAGTTGCAGAATATTGATGCGCGCAACCTCAATCTGCCCAGCCTGCCGCAAGCACTGACTTCAATGCCCTCGCTGCGCGAACTGCGTTTACGCGATTGCCGAGTGAGCCTGACAACGGTCACAGAGTCGGTGCTGGCTTCCTTGCCACAACTTACCCTGCTCGATCTGCAAGGCAATGCGCTGGGCTTGCCGCCGGACCTGCACGCGATGCCTTCGTTGCGCTACGTCAATCTGTCCGACACCGGCATTCATACGGTGCCCGACGATCTGCTGGATCATCCGCGATTGATCTCGGCGCAATTCGATCGCAACCGCATTACGCGGATACCGGAAAAGTTCTTCAACCTGGCCAGCTCCCTCTGCGATGGTTACACCTTTGCAGACAACCCGTTGACCGCAGCCTCTCGGGAACGGGTCAAAGTGTTTTACGAGCACACCGGCAAGCACTTCGGGGTCCGGCCTGTGCAGGAGGATCTGCAGCGCACCATCACCTTGTTCCCTTCCCTTGACACCGAAGGCGCGACACGGGTTTTGTACCGATTGCCCGGGCCATTGGCCGAGTGCGGTGCACAGTTGTCACGCTGGGAAAATGAGCTCGGCGTTCTGAATCTCGAACTCAGCCAATGGATCAACCAGGCCGCCGTGACTGCCGCTGAATCGGGAGAACGTCTGCCGCTCGAGACGCAGACCCGCGAACTGGATGCCAGGCGAGACTTTGCGCAACAGATCGAACAATTCTGGCGCAGCCCGCCCACGTACCCGCGCCTTGAAGAACTCAGGGCAACGGCGGCCTTCAGTGGCGATATGCCGATACTCAGCACCGGTCTGGAGCGCGTTACCCGGTTGAACCTCGTTGGCAACGCCAATGTCACCGCCGCCCTGCGCTTCGTGGAGTGCTTGCCCAACCTTGCCAAGCTGAAAATGAGCGGCTTCGAACTGGAACCGCTGGCGCTTGGCGAAGCAAAACTGCCTCGGCTGACCGATCTGGAGCTGAAGAATTGTGGCGTGGTCATGACCCCGGAAAACCAGGCTGCGCTGCTGTCACTCACCGCCCTGGACACGCTGGACCTGAGCAACAATCCGCTGGGAACGTTCCCCGACCTGAACCTGTTGCCGGAGTTGTTCCATCTCGACCTGTCCAACTGCGGGTTGACCGACGTTCCCGAAGGACTGAGCAGCCATCCGGGGTTACGAATCGCAGCCCTCTCGGGCAACCGCATCACGCAATTGCCGGAGGCGCTGTTCGACCTCCCCGCCGAGCGCAGTGACGGCATTGACCTTGCCGACAATCCGCTATCGGCAGCAACGCGCGATCAGATCAAAAACTACTTCCGCATCCATCGAAACGACTTTGACGTCCTGGCGCCCGAGCAGGATGTCAGCCTCGCCCGGCAGCTGTTTCCCGGTTTGAACAAGCAGGAGGCCAGCGAGATGATCTACGACTTGCCCGGCAATCTGGGCGACAGCCGCAAACAGCTCCTTCGCTGGAAAGCGGAGCAGCAACAGATGCGCGATGACCTGACCCGCTGGGCCTCGGCAATTCCGTCCGCGCACCCGGTCACAGGCCAGGCCTTGAGCGTAAGCGAGCATCTGGCGCAACGATCCGCACGCTCGGACTTCAAGCAATTGCTGGAGGATTTCTGGAGCGAAAGATCGATGGGAAGCGGCAAGCGCAGCGCATTGTTTGCGGCAGACCTGAAGTTCCTCGGCGAAATGCCGCGCCTGAGTGTCAACTTCGATCACGTGACCAGCCTCAAGCTCACCGGCAACGTGACAACCGCCGGACTGGAGCCGTTCGCTGCCTTGTTCCCGAATCTTCAGACGCTGAAATTGAAAGCCTTCACCCTCTATGACATACCCTCATTCGTCGGCCGCCTGCAGTATCTCAAAGAGCTCAAACTGAATGACTGCGCGCTGACACTGACACCTGCCGGGCAGCAAGTACTCGGCACCCTGTCCGAGTTGCGGCTGCTCGATCTGAGCCACAACCCACTGTCAAACGCGCCCGATCTGACAACCCTGCCCAGGGTAACGAACTTTTTACTTGGCCATACCGATCTGACCAGCGTGCCGAAGGGCATCGCCGAGCATCCGCTGCTGCGAGAGCTCTCGCTTGCCAATAACCAGATTACCGAGCTGCCGGACGCTATCTTCAGCCTGAAGCCCGATAAGGCCGACGGCATATATCT
The DNA here is from genome assembly GCF_008923895.1 of Pseudomonas sp. GXM4. Lineage (NCBI taxonomy): Bacteria > Pseudomonadati > Pseudomonadota > Gammaproteobacteria > Pseudomonadales > Pseudomonadaceae > Pseudomonas > Pseudomonas sp. GXM4. The sequence continues at coordinate 7,846 of NZ_WBRZ01000133.1, read as the reverse complement.
GAACGACAACCCTCTGTCGATAAATGCCCGCGAGCGCGTCAAGTTCTACTACGCGGCACACGGGCGCAACTTCCGCATCAAGCCGCCATCGGCTGACATTGCCATGGCGCAGAGACTGTTCCCACGCCTTGGGGAAAACGCTGCGATCAACATGATTTATCGCCTGCCCGGGACATTACAGACCGGCACGGCGCAACTGATCAGGTGGGAGGGCGAAATCGCCCGCATGATTGGTGATCTCAACGCATGGAGTGAGCGTCTGCCAGTCAACAATCCATCGACAGAACGGCCATGGACTGCGCAGGAAAAAGCCGCAGAACTCGCCGAGAGACAAAAATTCAGCGAAAGCCTCGAACAACTGTGGCGCGGCAGGCGCACCGACAATTCAGCACTACGGTTCAACACCTTCAATGCCAATGCGGCATTTACCGGTGAGTTACCGCAATTGGCCACCGACTTCAGTCACATCACCCATCTCAATCTGCAGGGCAATCCGGCACTGAAGGTTTCCGACGGTTTTCTCACAAGCTTCAGCGGATTGCAGGGCCTGGAACTGCAGGATTTTTCCCTGGGCCAGATGCCTCAAGCGCTGCAAAGCCTGCCGTCGCTGGAAACGCTGATGCTGAGCAAGTGCCAGATCACACTGGATCCTGCCGGACAAGCGGTCTTGTCCACGCTGACCCGCTTGAAATCTCTGGACTTGTATAGCAATCCGCTGCAGGTCACGCCCGATGTGTCGGCACTGCAGAACCTGACGTTCATCGATCTGACCAGCACCGGAATCGATAGCGTTCCTGCCGGCCTGGAACAGCTGCCGCAGCTAGAAGTTGCGTTGCTGAGCGACAACAACATCATCGAAGTGCCGACGGAGCTGACGCGTTATTCCGGTCGCGGCATTGAACTGGGCGCCAACCCGTTGTCGGTTGCTTCCAGAGAACGTGTCAAAGCCGCTTTCCAGGCCAAAGCCGACAATTTCGGTGTCTGGGTCCAACAGGACGACATCGATCTGGCGCAAAGCCTTTACCCGTCGCTGTCCGGCTTCGATGCCAACGATCTGGTCTACAAGCTGGCGGGTACGCTGGCCGATGGACGCCTTGAGCTGATGCGCCGCAAAACCGGCCTCACGAGCCTGCTCGAACGCCTGGATAGCTGGGCAAACGAGATCCCCAACGATCCTGACACGCAGATGCCACTGGCGAACGACGCGGCAGCCAGGGAAACACGCAATCGCCAACATTTCAGGCGAGATCTGGAAACCGAACTGCGCCGGGCGCCCACGTACATCATGGACCCAAGAGTTACCTGCGACATTTCGTTCACCGGCGAGCTGCCGGCGCTGGCCGCAAGCTTCGACCATATCGAAGAGTTGCGACTGACAAGCGGAGCGTCCGCCCCGCCCAGGGTCGATCAATTGTTGGCGCTTTTTCCCAAACTCAAAAGCATCACCATCCGCAAATATCCGTTGCGCGAGGTTCCCCCCAGAATCTTCGGAATGGACAGATTGCACAGCCTGTATCTGCCTGGCTGTGAAATCACGCTGACTGCGCAGACCGCAGAAGCCTTCAGAATGCTGAGAAACCTGAGATCCGTGGACCTGAGCGACAATCCGCTCAACATTACTCCGGATCTGAGTCATTTCCCGCAGATGACCGATGTGCGTCTGGGCAATTGCGCCTTGAGCAAGGTGCCCGACGGTCTGTTCGAACTGCCTCGATTGAGGTACGCGGACTTGTCCGGGAACGCGATCACCGAGTTGCCGGGCGAGTTTTCTTTACAGCCCGGCGACGTGCTGACCGAATACGACTTCAGCGACAACCCGCTGACTGCCGAAAGTTTGCAGCGCCTGCAGCGGTATGAGGCGGCGTATCAATTGCGCCTGCTGGAGCAGCAGTCGAGCAACGACACCGCGTATCAGACGATTGAGGATTTCCATGACTTCTCCGGCGGCATGGAAACCGATTGAGGGTCAATCCGCGCTCAGCCACGCTCCGGCGGCACTGACGACAATTCGAAAGGGCTGCTGCTGCGTCGCTGGTTGCGATCTTCGCGCGGCGTGGCACCGAAGAAATTGCGATAGGCGCTGGAGAAATGCGGCCCCGAGGAGAAGCCACAGGACAGGCCGATCTGGATGATCGACTTGCTGGTCTGCATCAACATCTGCCGGGCCTTGTTCAGGCGCAATTCCAGGTAGTACTGGCTGGGCACGCGGTTGAGGTATTGCTTGAAGATCCGCTCCAGTTGCCGACGGGATACGCACACATGCTGGGCGATTTCGTCGGTGGTCAGCGGCTCTTCGATGTTGGCTTCCATCAGCAACACCGCCTGGGTGAGCTTCGGATGGCTGGAGCCGAGGCGATTCTGCAACGGAATGCGCTGACGCTCACCGCCCTCGCGGATGCGCTCAACGACCAGTTCTTCCGACACCGCACCGGCCAGTTCCGCACCGTGATCGCGGGCCAGCACCGCCAGCAACAGGTCGAGCACCGACATGCCACCGCAGGCGGTCAGGCGGTCGCGGTCCCAGTCGAAAAGATGGCTGGTGGCGATGACTTTCGGGAAGCGCTCAGCGAAATCGTCCTGCCAGCGCCAGTGCACGGCGGCGCGATAACCGTCGAGCAAACCGAGCTGCGCCAGCGGATAGACACCGGCCGACAGACCACCGATCACGCAACCGGCACGCACCAGTTGCTTGAGCGCACTGCTCAGCGCCGGCGCCAGGGTGGTCGGCGGCTCGTCGGCGAGCAGGAACAGTTTCTGGAAATTCTCGAGCTTGCCTGCCCAGGGTTCGCCTGGCAATTGCCAGGCCCCTTCGCTCTGCGGCTCGGCCTGCAAGAACGACAGTTCGTAAACCACGTCCGGGTGCACCCGCTGCGCAACACGCAAGGCCTCCTCCGCCAGCGCCAGCGTCAACGCTTTAGTGCTGGGCCAAATCAGGAAACCAATTCGATGGGCAGTCATGGGCGGGCAATCCGAAACGAACAACGGTGATGAAGGCATGGGCCAATGCTAGCCCGGAAATGAATACAAATCCTGAGTCCGACACAGATCCATGTAGGAGCTGCCGCAGGCTGCGATCTTTTGATTTTTGAAAAACAAGATCAAAAGATCGCAGCCTCGTTGCACTCGGCAGCTCCTACAGGGGATCTGAGCCAGCCAGAAGATCGCGAAGCATGACCTAATCTGGTGCACAACGGCAGCCCTGATTTATTTCAGGCTGCCCGACAGGAACTGCTGCAAGCGTTCCGACTGCGGGTTGACCAGCACTTCGCGCGGGTTGCCGCTTTCTTCGACGACGCCTTTGTGCAGGAACACCAACTGGTTCGACACTTCACGGGCGAAGCCCATTTCGTGGGTCACCACGACCATGGTGCGGCCTTCCTGCGCCAACGCCTGCATGACTTTCAACACGTCGCCGACCAGTTCCGGGTCGAGGGCCGAGGTCGGTTCGTCGAACAGCATCACTTCCGGCTCCATCGCCAGCGCTCGGGCGATCGCTACACGCTGCTGCTCGCCACCGGACATGTGCCCTGGGAACGCGTCTTTGCGATGGGCCACGCCGACCTTGTTCAGGTAGTACTCGGCTTTTTCGCGGGCTTCGTACTTGGGTACGCCAAGCACGTGCACCGGCGCTTCCATGATGTTTTCGATTGCGGTCATGTGCGACCACAGGTTGAAGTGCTGAAACACCATCGACAGGCGCGAACGCATGCGTTGCAGCTGCTTCGGATCAGCGGCTTTCAGCGCGCCGTCCTTGTTCGCCACCAGTTTCAGCTCTTCGTTGTTGAGCAGGATCTTGCCGGCGTGCGGCTGCTCGAGCAGGTTGATGCAGCGCAGGAAAGTACTTTTGCCGGAGCCACTGGAGCCGATGATGCTGATCACATCGCCGGCGGCGGCTTTCAGGGACACGCCCTTGAGCACTTCGTGACTGCCATAGCGTTTATGCAGGTCTTGGACTTCAAGTTTGTACATGCGGTCGGTTCTCACAAAAACAGTCAGTCAGTCGTTGAGCAAGCGCCCGTGACGCAGCGCTTCGCGCCCCGCCACCTTGGCCAGCCAGAAACCGGGTTGGGCATAGCGCAGCCGTTCAATGGCAAACAGCACCCCGGACGTACCAGCACATACCGTGCTGACCCGATCGGACACAGGGTCGATCACTTGAAAAATTTCATCGCCCGCCTCGACCCATTCGCCGGGCCTGCGGGAAAAACTCACCACACCGGGGTGCGGCGCAAACAGCAATTCGGTGCCTTCGAACGGCATGCCTTCGCACGGTGCGAAGGCCGGGTCCGGCCACTCGCCGGTGATCAGGCCTTGCTCGGCAAGGAACGCCAGAATGCCTTCGGCATAAGCCTCGGCTTCGACGCGGCCAGTGTCGGCCTGCCCGCCCAGCTCGATGGTCGTCGCCAGACACGCCAGCGGAATCTGCGCATCGGGAAACTGCCGCGACAGGCGCAGCCACGGCAACGAGCAGGCTTCATCGAACGAGCTGCCGCCGGAATCTTCCGCGAGCAAACCAACCTTGACGTTCAGGTGCGCCGACAGCGAACGCCACTGCGGCCAGTGCTGCGGCAGCGCGTACATGTGCAGCGCGGCTTCGACATCGCAGTGCAGATCCAGCACCACATCGGCGGTGCAGGCGTGGCTGAGCAGCACACGCTGCATGCCCTGCAACTGGCTGCTCGCTTCAGGCAAGCCGGCCAAGTGGTCGGCCATTGCCTGGCGGATCAGGCGCACGTTGGCATGGGGATCATCACCGAGCTTGTCGCCCAGTGCCGCCGCGACCGGCGCGCTGAGCTCGACGAAATCACGGTTGAAATTCTTGCCGCTGCCCGCCTCGAAACGGCCCTGGAAATTGCCTTGCAGCAATTGCCCTAGACCGATCGGATTGGCCACCGGCACCAGCTCGATCACGCCGTTGAGCAAGCCTTGGGCTTCGAGTTCGCCGAGGCGCTTTTTCAGCTCCCAGGCGGTGCGCATGCCCGGCAGTTCATCGGCGTGCAGGCTGGCCTGGATGTAGGCCTTGCGCTCGCCCTCACCGAACCGGAAAACCGAAACCTTGCGCTCGCTGCCCAGGTGGCTCCATGGCAATACGTGGTCGATGCGTTGCATATCAGTGCTTCCGTGGCGCGAGGTAGCTCAACCAGCGACGCTCGGCCAGTTTGAACAGCTTGACCAGAATGAAGGTCAGGCACAGGTAGAACACGCCAGCGGTGATGTACGCCTCGAACGGCAGGTAGAACTGCGCGTTGACGGTACGTGCCGCGCCAGTGATGTCGATCAGGGTCACGATCGACGCCAGACTGGTGGTCTGCAGCATCATGATCACTTCGTTGCTGTACTGCGGCAGCGCGCGGCGCAGGGCCGACGGCAGCAGAATGCGCTTGTACAGTTTGAAGCGCGACATGCCCATGGCCTTGGCCGCTTCGATCTCACCGTTCGGCGTGGCCTTCAGGCTGCCGGCGATGATTTCTGCGGTGTAGGCGCTGGTGTTCACGGCAAAAGCCAGGCAGGCGCAGAACGTTGCACTGGACAGCCACGGCCACAGGAAGCTTTCGCGTACTGCTTCGAACTGGGCCAGACCGTAGTAGATCAGGAACAGCTGAACCAGCATCGGCGTGCCGCGAATCACGTAGGTGTACAGCCACGCGGCGCCGTTGACGAACGGGTTTTTCGAGACGCGCATCAGCCCCAGCGGCAACGCCGCGAGCAAGCCGAAGAACAGCGACAGCGCGAGCAGTTTGAGGGTGGTCAGCAGGCCGCCGAAGTACAGCGGCAGTGCCTCCCAGATGACGTTGTAGTCGAAGATCATAGATCAGCCGCCCTTACGCCTACCGAGTAGCGCTTCTCAAGGTGACGCAATGCCAGCAACGAAACACTGGTGATCACCAGGTACATCGCCGCCACTGCGAGGAAGAAGGTGAAAGGCTCGCGCGTGGCATCCGCCGCCTGCTTGGCCTTGAACATCATGTCTTGCAGACCGACCACGGAAATCAGCGCGGTGGCCTTGGTCAGTACCAGCCAGTTGTTGGTGAAGCCGGGAATCGCCAGACGAATCATCTGCGGCACCATCACCCGGAAGAACACCTGAAAACTGCTCATGCCGTACGCCATGCCTGCTTCGGCCTGGCCCTTGGGGATCGCCATGAACGCACCACGGAAGGTCTCCGAGAGGTACGCACCGAAGATGAAACCGAGGGTGCCGATACCGGCGGCCAGCGGGTTCAGATCGATGTAGTCGTCATAGCCGAGCATCGGCGCAACGCGGTTGAGCAAGTCCTGACCGCCGTAGAAGATCAGCAGGATCAGCACCAGATCGGGAATGCCGCGGATCACCGTCGAATACAGGTCGCCCAGCCACGCCAGCCAGCGCACCGGCGACAGGCGCAACGCGACACCGATCAGCCCGAGAACGATGGCCAGAGCCATGGACGACAAGGCGAGCTGAAGCGTCAGCCATGCGCCATCGAGGATGACAGCCCCGTAGCCTTTCAACATGATTCAGGTCCTCGAAAGTTGGGATGAAAAAATGGCGCAAACCGCAGAGATTCTGTTGCTTGCGCCATTTCGGACTTGTCGCAGAGACGTCTTACTTGCCGTAGATGTCGAAGGCGAAGTACTTGTCCTGGATTGCTTTGTATTTGCCGTTTTCGCGGATGGCCGCGATGGCAGTGTTGATCTTGTCTTTCAGGGCGTCGCCCTTGCGCACTGCGATACCTACGCCGTCGCCGAAGTATTTGACGTCGGTGAAGGCCGGGCCAACGAATGCGAAGCCTTTGCCGGCGTCGGTTTTCAGGAAGCCGTCATCGAGCAGGGTGGCGTCAGCCACGGTACCGTCGAGGCGACCGGCGGCCACGTCGAGGTAGATTTCGTTCTGCGAGCCGTACGGCTTGATCTCGGCGCCCAATGGAGCCAGAACTTCGCGGGCGAAACGCTCGTGGATCGAGCCACGCTGTACGCCGATGTTCTTGCCTTTCAGCTCAGCCAGACCTTCGCTGACCTGAGTACCGGCCTTCATGACCAGACGCGCCGGGGTGTTGTAGTACTTGTTGGTGAAGTCGACCGACTTCTTGCGATCTTCGGTGATCGACATCGACGACAGGATCGCGTCGATCTTGCGCACTTTGAGAGCCGGGATCAGACCGTCGAACTCTTGCTCGACCCACACACACTTGACCTTCATTTCTTCGCACAGCGCGTTGCCGATGTCGTAGTCGAAACCGACGATGCTGCCGTCCGGTGCTTTCGAAGCGAATGGAGGGTAAGCCGCTTCGATGCCGATCTTCACAGGTTTTTCGTCAGCGACGGCATTCAGCGACAGCACGGACAGTGCCAGGGCGCCAAGCAGCACAAGTTTCTTCATCTTGGGACTCCATCGGTAAAGGGCAAAAACGGCAGAGTGAGCGACAGCCCAATATGCGAATGGGTGAATCGGAAATCGGTTGCGCATCGGCGGAAATTTCCCGTTAAAACCGCAGGCGATTTCAACGTCAGCCACGATGAGCGAGTGATCGGCATTCTAACGACAGGCCCGAAGCCGATATTTCTTCAATGCGACAACTAATTACAGATGCACCGAGAAAGCGGTTTGAGCTCATTGACAGCCCTGCAAATTCATGCAAGAGCGAAAGACAGTGAACCGATACATATTGCAAGTTGCGGGCCCATTATTCGCAAACCCTTCTAATCCGGCAAGCGCAGCGTTATGTCTTATTTTTCCGCGGGGCTTTGGAGGCTCTAAAACGGCGCACCGCGTTTCCCTTCGCCCCGGTTTGGCGCGGGCGGTTACACATTGGCCTGTGGCGGGTAACAGCGGGAAAGGCCTGACGGTGCAGATCGATAATTAGTG
>NZ_WBRZ01000132.1:0-15520 GCF_008923895.1 Pseudomonas sp. GXM4 | reverse complement strand
GAAGGCTGCGATCTTTTGACCTTGCTCTAGAGGCGGCCCTCAGGCGCATACGGCGCCGGATCAATAATCGGCGTCCGCCCCAGCATCACGTCAGCAAACAACTGACACGATGCCGGCGCCAGCACCAGCCCGTTGCGGTAATGCCCGCAGTTCAGCCACAACCCCTCGAACCCCGGCACCCGGCCAATAAACGGAACGCCTTCCGGCGACCCCGGCCGCAGCCCCGCCCATTGCCCGACCACTTCGGCATCCGCCAGCGCCGGCAACAATTCGATCGCCGAGGCCTTGAGGCTTTGCAGCGCTACATCGGTCGGGGTCTTGTCGTAGCCTTCGTGCTCCAGCGTGCTGCCGATCAAAATGTGACCGTCGCGACGCGGGATCGCATATCGCCCCTTGGCCAGCACCATGCTCGGCAGGAAATCAGCCGCGCACTTATAGAGAATCATCTGGCCTTTGACCGGCTCGACCGGCAGCGTCAGGCTCAGCGTCTGGAGCAGATCACCGCTCCACGCCCCCGCTGTCAGCACAAACTCGTCGCCGCTCATCACCCCAGTGGAGGTTTGCACGCCAACCACGCGCTCGCCCTCGCGGACGAAACCACTGACTTCGCATTGCTCGTGAATCGTCACGTTCGGCAGCGCCAGCAGCGCGGCTTTCAGCGATTTGACCAGCCGTGGATTGCGCACGTTGGCGACATCGGCCATGTAGATCGCTCGGCTGAAACCGCTGCCGAGCACCGGCACCGCGTCATGTGCCGCCGAGATATCCACAGCCCGCAGCGGCCGATTTTCCCGCGCGGCCCAGGCCAGGGCTGCGGCTTCATCGTCCAGATCCAGCCAATACAGACCAGTGGTGTGCACTTCAGGATCAACCCCAGTGTCGGCAAACAAGCGCTCGCCGAGCTGTGGATAAAAATCCTGCGACCAATGCGCCAGCGCGGTGACTGCCGGACTGTAGCGCCACGGGTATAACGGCGAGACGATGCCGCCGCCAGCCCAGGACGATTCCTGGCCGACATTCGAGCGATCCAGCAGCACCACGCTGCGCACTTCGGAGGCGAGATTGTAGGCAGTGAGCAGGCCAATCACCCCGCCGCCGACAATCACCACTTGCTGTTGCCTGGTCATGTTTGATCCAACCGTAAAAAAGACAGTGGGCGCAAAAGGCGCCCGAAAAAGAATGCGTCAGCGGCCCCAGCAATCCTTGGCGGTCACTCCGGTGGTCGCGTTGTTCATGCTTCGCACGCCAGTGTTGGTCAGGGTGAAATCCCCGCACTTGTCGGTGGCCATGGCCGAGGCGGTTTTACGCGTCGCGGTCAGCACAAAGGTCTGGTCGGTCAGCGTCGGGGTGATGGTGTAGAAATCATTCCCCGTGCTCAGCCCGGTGACGCCGGTGTAGACATTGTTGCGGGTATAGAAGCGTTCGAGGGTCTGCGCCTGCTCCGAGAGCAGCGAGACCACTTCGGCGCGACGGCCCTTCTTCACGTATTCGTTGTAGCTGGGGATGCTGATGGTGAGGATGATCCCGATAATCGCGATGACGATCATGATCTCGATCAGGGTAAAACCTCGGCTGGTTCTGCGCATGCCTCAAATTCTCGCTTACTGGATTTGTCGCCACATGATACGACGGCTGCCACCGCCACCCTTCTCTACAATGGTGGTGATGACGCCACTGGTGTCGGTCACGACCTTTCCCGTACCACCGGCGGAAATGACGTTAAGGGTCGGAATGCCGCCGGTAAAAATCACGCCACTGGATATCGTATCGTTGCTGTCGACCAAACGGTCACCGGTGGTGTCGATCACGGCGTAGTTGAGCATCTTACCGTTGAACGCATCGAGTTCGACCAGTCGGCCCGTACCAAAGCTCGAACACGGGTCGGTGGTATCGACGCTGGCAGTGACGAAAACAACTCGCCCCAACACAAGACTGGCCTGATTGATCACGCGTTCACCGGTCAGCACGTTGTTATACACCAGCGGCAGATACCAGCCTTTTTCTCCCGGATAGGTCGTTTCATTCTGGCTGGTGGTCAGGAACTGCCCGGAACTGCCGGAGAACGAACCGGTTATCGCCTGTGCTTGCAAACTGCTGACGGTGATTTGGCCGGCCCCACCCTCTGCATCCCAGATTGAATAGAACGCCTGCAGATCCTTGTTGGTCTTGTCGGCAGTCTCGTTGAACTTGCCGGTGCCAAAGAACACTTGCTTGCCGCCCTGCGGATTATCCGCCAGCAGCGGTTGCGCGGTGATCGGCTGCGTTGCCCCACCCGGGGCTGTAAACAAAGGCTTGCCGGCAAACGCCACGCCCCAGCTTTCTGCCCCGGGTGCGCTCAAGTCGAATTTCCACATACGCCCCTTCAGGTCACCAGCGTAGGCAGCCTGCACCACGTTCGAGGAATTGACCCTGAGTTTTACCGAAGACAGACCGTTAGTGGTTTCCGTGCTGTCGATGACGATTTTCCTGATCAGCGAACCATCCATTGCATCCAGTACATACAAAGCCGCAACCCCCGAATTGCTGCCGTAACCATTGGCGATGAATGTCGCCCAGCGACCATTGGCCAAGCGTGCCACTTCCGGACGGGCGTAGGCGTAACCCAGATCATTGAAAGCATTCGACGCATTGGCCATAGCCGGCGCACTGACTTCCCACAGTGCCTTGATCACGTTGCCTGCCGAGGCATCGAACAGTTGCAGTCCGTAGAAGGTTTTGCCACCGGCCCCCGTTCCGCCAATGGCCAGCGTTCTCCAGGTGGTGCCGGCCTGCGCATCGAACACGCCGACCTGACCGTCCACGAGAAACTTGTGGCTGACGCCGTTGACGTAATTGGTATCCGCAATCAGCCGCAACGAAGGCAGCACGCTGGAGGGCATGTAGGCATAACGGCGGGTGCCGTTCGTCGAATTGATCACATTGACGAAACCGTCGTTGGCGTTCACCACCAGACTGGTATTCATGTTCGCAGCCTTGGTGGTCAGGTAGTTGGTGTAACTGCTGTCACCCGTCAAGTCGGATGCGGTCTTGTCCGAAGGCGACGCGAGCACCAGCGGCGAATTGATGATATCGCCCAGCAGCGCACTGCGAACTTTGAGCCCGGCCCTGTTGGTCCCTTTGCTCCACTCCACCAGTTCAGTGCCGCTGACACCGGTGGGCAGGCCCTGATTCAACGTGTTCTGCTGGGCCGGGGAAAAGCTGCCGAATGCCAGAGCAATGGGCGTGTTGCTCAAGGTGTTCCATGACTGGAAAGTCGGCGCTGTGGCAGAGGGCACGATGGTGGTGTCGGTCGACCATTGCGCCGCCGAGGTATTTACCGTGCCGGTCGAGGTAAAGCCGAACGACCTGATCGTGCCGCGCCAATCCTTGGGATCGTAAGTGGTCTGGTAAAAACTGCTGCCACTGGTCAACGTACTACTGTTGGCAACACCGGCACCACCGGAGCCGGCCTTGGAAGTGATATCGCTGAGTGCCGACGATAACGCCGCATTGAGCCCGGAGCTGTCGGTCGCCTGGTAATACCTGCCCTGCCCGTAACTGGCGGCGTCGGACAACATATCGTTATCCGCAGCGAAACCCACGGTGTAGGTGTTCATGTTCTGCCGGGGAAAATCTACCGCGTTCCAGCTCTTGCCGGCGGCGTCGGTGCCGGTCGAACGCATGTCGATGTCGAAGGCGAATTTGGCGATGTCATCCAGATAAAGCGTGTCGCCTTCGCCGTCACCGTTGAGGTTGTCGCCATCGTTATTCACGCCATCCCAGTTCGGTAAGCGACTGCCTCCCAGCGGATCGTTGGTCGGGAAGGTACGGTCATAGGTCGGCAAGCCATCGGTAATCACCACGCCGTAGTTTTTCTGGCAGCGGTATTGAATCGGACTGGTATAGGTCGCCGGTGTGCCGTTGTAGTAAGGCGCCAAGCCACGCATGTAGCGCGTGACTTCGTAATAGCTCTCGGCCAATGGCGTGTTGGCCACGGCGTTCAAGCCGTTGATCGATGAGATCAGCGCGTTGTAGTTGGTGTCTGCCTGGGCCTGGGTGACGCTGCCCGCGACGGGTGACAAATCGGTGATCGAGCGGGCGATGAAACCGCCGTTGCCCGGGTTGCTGCTCGTCGCCGGATTGAATGTCGACAGGCCCATGCGCAAGGTGCGGTTGCTGCTCACCAGTGCGGTGGAAACGTTGCGCGCCACGTTCATCCGGTAATCGTTGGGAATCGCCCCCGTGGTGAAGTCGCGGGTGCCGGTGCTGTTGGCCAGGCTGACTATGTAGGAAATGTAATCGGCGGAATACCGAGTGTTCTCGTTGCCTACCGGGTCTGGGAGCTTGAGGCACAACGGCGCCACGCTGTTGTTGTAGAACGCATAGGCGCCTCCCGAGCACCCGGAAGTCGGCAGGCTCGATAGAAACACCGTGTCGCCAGTAATCTGCGGCGCATTGAGTGCAGAGCACAAGCCGAGGAAGGCATTGCACTGCCGGGCTGGAGTGCGGTTGACGTTCGGGTCGAATCCGGCCGCGTAGATGATGCTGTTCATACTCCCCGAATCATCGATCAGCAGCATCACGTTCGGCGCCACCGCTGCCGCGCTCAGCAGCGGCGAATCGGAAGGCGTGAAAGCCCAGGCCGGTGCCGCCAGGTAGCTACTCAGCAGCATGCCGATCAGCAGCGACACGCCGCGCTCAATACTTCGCATAGACACTCTCCACCACGCTACGCGAATTGCCGGCGATGCCGACCGCAGTGACTCGATACAACGTCGCCGAAGTGTTACTTGGCACGTTCACCGCCGTCAGGGTCGTGCCGATGTTCTGCACGCCATAAAAGCCATTATCGGCAGCGATCCAGGTCACCCCGGAGGTCGAATTGAAACCTGCCGAGCTGACCGATGACGATTCCGCCGGCGGCAGACATTGGCTCGTGCCGCTGCACACCGCCAATGAATAGCTGTCCAGTTGCACTGCGCTCTCGCCGACACGCAATGCCGCTTCGGCCGCCTGAAATGATTGATTGCGCAGGCTTACGCTGCCGGCCATTTTCTCTTGCAGGTTGGCGCTCTGCATCGAGGACAAACCGATCAATGTGAGCAACAGCAGAAACACAAGGCTGACCAACAAGACCATGCCGCGCTGGGCCTGACGTTGCTGCAAGGAAATCCTCATCGCCGCCCCCTCATGGCAAGCGATTGCGCAATGCCGCAACCACGTTGAAGGTTTGATTGCGCACCCGATTGTTCGGGTCGGTGAGGGTCAGGCTCAGGCGCACGCTGCGGATGCGCGCCGGATCGCCAGGGTTGCTGCTGTAGGTCGAGGCTGCGACGTCGGTCGCCGAACTGGCCAGACCGAATGTGACGTTGAAGGCGCTGACATTGTTGACCAGCACTTGCTGCACCGGATTGCCGCTGCCAGTGCCCATGAGGATCTGGTTATTGCTGAAGCTGTAGATCAGGCGCCGGATCGGGAACGCAATCTGCCCCGTGGTCGGGCTGCGCAATCCGCTGTAGGCGACCGCGCTGTTGCGACAATCGGAAATCACCGTCCAGGTCGGCGTTCCCCCGCCGCTGCCGACATCGGCGGTGACCATGGTCAGCTTGAGACTGGCGTTATCCCAGCTGATCGGGATGAGTTGCGCAGTGTTGAAATCCCCTGCAGAACTGGAGTCGACGATGGTGCCGAGGCAGCCGAACATGCCGACCATACGAATTTCCTGAATCATTTTGCTGAGAACGAAGCGCGCGTCTTCCTGCATCGCTGCGGCGCTGTTCTGACCGACGTAGGTGTTTTTTGCGGCGATGAAAATCTGTACCACGCCGAGCACGACGATCAGCCCCAAAGCCAGGGCAATCAGCAACTCGATCAGGCCGAAACCACGGCTGGCACGCTTCATGGTGTGGCCACCGGATCGACCGCCGCACGGCTGCTCAGGACGAAACTGCGCTGGGCACTGGCAGCGTTCGCCGCGCGCGCATCGCTCCAGGTAATGGTGATGGTGTAGACCCGTTGATTGAGGGTGATGCTGCCCGTCGCGGTCGGACCGCCGAAGTTGGCGATGTTGGTGGTGAAATCGTAGAGGTCCTGGTCCCGCGCATTACTGAGATTGCCCGAGGTCGGTGGCGTGACGGTGTAGTTGGCGCCGGAATTGGCGCGGATGCGATCCATCATGTCATAGGCGATGAAACTGGCCTGACTGGTCATCCGCGAACTGTCGGTGTACTTCAGCGCATTGAGTTGCACCGCCGCTGCGCCCAACAGCCCGACGGTGAGAATCAGCAACGCGACCAGCACTTCGATCAGCGTCATGCCCTCCTGTGCGTTTTTGCTCCCTGCCCTCATCCGCAATTTCCACCCAGTTGAATGCGTCCGTTCAAACACACGTTCAGCGTCCTGCTTTGCGTGCCCAGCGTGTAACCGATGACTACCGCCGTCGACGGTGCCGCCAGACCACCAAGATTGTTGAAATCCAGTGCGGTCACTCCTGAGGGTAGCGTCAGAGTCGCGCCACTGCTCATTGCTGGAACAACCCGCAACACATTGGCCGGATTGCCAGTGCTGTCGTAGACCGCCAGCTCACCGGTCCACACACTGCCGCCGGCGGTCGGACGCAGACGCGTGGTCACGCCGCGATTGATTGCCTCGAGGCGAGCGAAATTGATCGCCCGCTGCAAGTCGCCGACTTCGGTATCCGCCCTGCTGCTCTGGATCGTACGGGTAAAGGCCGGCACCGCCAGCGTGATCAGTATCAGGAACACCGCGATGGCGACCAGCAACTCGACCAGCGTGAAACCTTTTGTACGAAGATCCATCGGTGCCCTCCGTTGCCGTCGGCTATACCTGCTTTTACACGCTAGAACATTCGCTCGGCACGCGCCGACTGATTTGCCCTGCGCGGCGCACGGATTGCGCTGCTCATACCATTCCACGGAGGGATTTTTCATGCCGCAACACGGTTTCAGCCTGATTGAACTGCTTATGGGACTGGCGATTGGCGCAATTGTTCTGCTGCTGGTCAGCCCGGCGTTCGCCGCGCTCAAGCAAGCGACTCAGCGCGACCACGCAGCGCAGTCGCTGCTCGAAGGCATCCGCCACGCTCGCACCCTGGCTATGACCCACAATCAAAGTGTGGTGATCCATGGCATTGACGGCGACTGGAGTCAGGGTTGGCGGATCATTCTGGATAGAAGCGGCAAGGGGCCGGAGGACAGCAGCAATCCGCTGCTGGTGGAGCGCGCCAGTGAGGCGAAGGTGGCGATTGTCGGCAATTGGTGGGTGAGCCGCTACGTGCGGTTCAGTCATCTGGGACAGCCGCTGATGCCGGGACGGCGATTTCAGGCGGGGACAATACACATCTGCTCGCCGCGCGAACCGGTCAGCCAGCGGCAGATCGTGCTGGCGGCGACCGGTCGCGTGCGCCTGGGCAGTCAGGAGACTGAACAGGCGCTGTGCGACAAAGGCAGAAGCGTCAGATCGAACGGACGCGCAGCTCTTTCGGCATCGAGAACGTGATGTTTTCCTCACGGCCAGCCAGCTCGTCGGCACCGGTCGCGCCCCAGGCCTGCAATTGCTGGATCACGCCCCGGACCAGCACTTCCGGTGCCGAGGCGCCAGCGGTAATGCCGATGCGCTCGACGCCGTCGAACCAGCTCTGTTGCAGGTCCTCGGCACCGTCGATCAGGTACGCCGGAGTCGCCATGCGCTCAGCCAGTTCACGCAGACGGTTGGAGTTGGAACTGTTCGGGCTGCCGACCACCAGCACCACGTCGCATTCGTCGGCCAGTTGCTTGACGGCGTCCTGGCGGTTTTGTGTGGCGTAGCAGATGTCGTCCTTGCGCGGGCCACCGATGGCGGGGAAGCGCGTGCGCAGGGCATCGATCACACGGCTGGTATCGTCCATCGACAAGGTTGTCTGGGTGACGAAGGCGAGTCTTTCCGGATCGCGCACCTGCAATGCGGCCACGTCCTTTTCGTCTTCAACGAGGTAGATCGCGCCGCCATTGCTGGCGTCGTACTGGCCCATGGTGCCTTCGACTTCCGGGTGACCGGCGTGGCCGATCAGGATGCACTCGCGACCGTCGCGGCTGTATTTGGCGACTTCGATGTGCACCTTGGTCACCAGCGGGCAGGTTGCATCGAATACTTTCAGGCCACGACCGGCAGCTTCGTTGCGCACGGCTTGGGAAACACCGTGGGCGCTGAAGATGACGATCACGTCATCGGGTACCTGATCGAGCTCTTCGACGAAAATCGCGCCACGGCTGCGCAGGTCTTCGACGACGAACTTGTTGTGCACCACTTCGTGACGCACATAGATCGGCGGCCCGAAGACTTCCAGGGCGCGGTTGACGATTTCGATCGCCCGGTCCACACCGGCGCAGAAGCCACGGGGGTTGGCGAGTTTGATTTGCATGCTGTGCCTCGTGTCTTGCGCGCGAAAACAATGGAAAACAGACTGTGGAGACCTGCTTGTTGTGGCGAGGGGATTCATCCCCGCTCGGCTGCTTAGCAGTCGTAGACCGTCAACGGACTTATCTGAGAATCCGTTGACTGGTCTGGGGGCGCTTCGCACCCCAGCGGGGATAAATCCCCTCGCCACAGAAGCTCACTCCTGCATTTTTAGATCGCTTTGACGGAAATGATTTCCACGTCAAAGGTCAGCGTCTTGCCCGCCAGCGGGTGGTTGAAGTCGACGGTCACTTGCGTGTCGTCGAATTCCTTCACCACACCTGGCAATTCAGTATTGGCCGCATCGTTGAAGATCACCAGCAGACCCGGCGACAACTCCATGTCGGTGAACTGCGAACGCGGGATGGTCTGCACGTTCTGCGGGTTCGGCTGACCAAAAGCGTTTTCCGGCTCGACGGTCAGGGTGCGCTTGTCGCCGGCCTTGAAGCCGAACAGTGCGGCTTCGAAACCCGGTAGCAGGTTGCCATCGCCGACCTTGAACGTCGCCGGGGCCTTGTCGAAGGTACTGTCGACGGTGTCACCGTTTTCCAAGCGCAAGGCAAAGTGCAGCGTAACTTCGGTGTTCTGGCCGATGCGTTGCTCAGTCGATAGCGATTCAGTCATGAGCAGCCTCTTCGGTTTTCTTCGATTTGAACATGTCCAGTGCCAGCATGATCGCGCCAACGGTGATCGCACTGTCGGCAATGTTGAACGCCGGGAAATACCAGCGGTTCTGCCAGTGCACCAGAATGAAGTCGATCACATGGCCCAGGGCAATGCGGTCATACAGGTTGCCCAGCGCACCACCCAGCACCAACGCCAGGGCGACGGCCAGCCAGGTGTCGTTGCGACCCAAACGCTTGAGCCAGACCACCAGCACGGCACTGACAACAATGGCGATCAGCGCAAACAGCCAGCGCTGCCAGCCGGAGCTGTCGGCGAGGAAGCTGAAGGCAGCACCAGTGTTGTAGGCCAGCGTCCAGCTGAACAGATCGGGAATGATTACAATCTGCTGGAACATTTCGAGCTTGCTTTCGAAGTAGAACTTGCTGGCCTGGTCAATGACCAGGACCAGCAGGCTCAACCACAGCCAGCTCAGCCGTCCGAAACGGCCAATGGCATCAGGCATAGTGACGAACCTCGCCAGCACCGCTGATGTTGTCGACGCAACGCCCGCAGATTTCCGGATGCTCCGGGTTCACGCCGACGTCTTCGCGGCAATGCCAGCAACGCGCGCATTTCGGGAACGCCGATTTGACGATCTTCAGTTTCAGACCGCTGACTTCGGTGACCACTGCATCGGCCGGAGCCTGAACGAATGGCGCGACGCTGGCAGTCGAGGTGATCAGGACAAAGCGCAGCTCGTTGCTCAGCTTGGCCAGATCGGCGCTCAGCGCCTCTTCGGCAAACAGCGTCACTTCGGCCTGCAGGTTGCCACCGACGGCTTTCGCCGCACGCTGGATTTCCATCTCTTTGTTGACCGCGACTTTCACTTCCATGATGCGATCCCAGTAGGCGCGACCCAGCTCGAAGCCTTCCGGCAGCTCGGTCAGGCCTTCGTACCAGGTGTTGAGCATCACCGACTCGTTACGCTCGCCCGGCAGGTATTGCCACAGCTCGTCAGCAGTGAAGGCGAGGATCGGCGCGATCCAGCGCACCAGCGCTTCAGAGATGTGGAACAGCGCGGTCTGGCACGAGCGCCGGGCCTTGCTGTCGGCGCCGGTGGTGTACTGGCGGTCCTTGATGATGTCGAGGTAGAAACCACCCAGCTCCTGCACGCAGAAGTTGTGGATCTTCGAGTAGACGTTCCAGAAACGGTATTCGCCGTAGTGCTCTTGCAACTCGCGTTGCAGCAGCAGCGTGCGATCCACCGCCCAGCGATCCAGCGCCAGCATGTCTTCAGCAGGCAGCAGGTCGGTGGCCGGATTGAAACCGGTCAAGTTGGAAAGCAGGAAGCGCGCGGTGTTACGGATACGACGGTAGGCATCGGCGCTGCGCTGCAGGATCTGCTCGGACACGGCCATTTCGCCGGAGTAGTCGGTCGAAGCGACCCACAGACGCATGATATCGGCGCCCAGGGTGTCGTTGACCTTCTGCGGCGCGATCACGTTGCCCAGCGATTTGGACATCTTGCGGCCGGACTCGTCCACGGTGAAGCCGTGCGTCAGCAGCTCGCGATAAGGCGCGTGGTTGTCGATGGCGCAACCGGTGAGCAAGGACGAGTGGAACCAGCCACGGTGCTGGTCGGAACCTTCCAGGTAGAGGTCGGCACGCGGGCCGCTCTCGTGGCCCATCGGGTGCGAACCGCGCAGGACGTGCCAGTGCGTGGTGCCGGAGTCGAACCAGACGTCGAGGGTGTCGCTGATCTTGTCGTATTGCGGCGCTTCATCACCGAGCAGTTCGGCGGCGTCGAGTTTGAACCAGGCTTCGATGCCTTCGACTTCAACGCGTTTGGCGACTTCTTCCATCAGCTCGACGGTACGCGGGTGCAGCTCGCCGCTTTCCTTGTTGAGGAAGAACGGGATCGGCACGCCCCAGTTGCGCTGACGCGAGATGCACCAGTCCGGACGGTTGGCGATCATCGAATGCAGACGCGCCTGGCCCCAGGCCGGAACGAACTTGGTGTCTTCGATGGCTTTGAGCGAGCGCACGCGCAGGGTGTCGCCGCTGGTTGGCTCCTTGTCCATGCCGATGAACCACTGCGCAGTAGCGCGGTAGATCAGCGGGGTCTTGTGGCGCCAGCAGTGCATGTAGCTGTGTTCGATGACGGTGGTGTGCATCAGCGCACCGACTTCGGTCAGTTTTTCCACAATGGCCGGGTTGGCCTTCCAGATGAACTGGCCGCCGAAGAATTCCAGCGACGGCACGTACACGCCGTTGCTCTGTACCGGGTTGAGGATGTCGTCGTTGACCATGCCGTATTTCTTGCAGGTCACGAAGTCGTCCACGCCGTAGGCCGGGGCGGAGTGAACCACGCCGGTGCCTGCGCCCAGTTCGACGTAGTCAGCCAGGTACACCGGCGACAGACGATCGTAGAACGGGTGACGGAAGTTGATCAGCTCCAGCTCTTTACCGGTGGTGGTGGCGATGACCGAACCTTCCACGCCGTAGCGCGCCAGGCAGGCTTCGACCAGCTCTTCAGCCAGCACCAGCAGCTTGTCGCCGATATCGACCAGGGCATAGTTGAATTCCGGGTGCACGTTCAGCGCCTGGTTGGCCGGGATGGTCCACGGGGTGGTGGTCCAGATCACGATCGCAGCAGGTTTGCTCAGCGACGCCAGACCGAACGCGGCAGCCAGTTTGGCCTCGTCAGCGATCGGGAATGCAACGTCGATGGTCGAGGACTTCTTGTTCTCGTACTCGACTTCCGCTTCAGCCAGAGCCGAACCGCAATCGAAGCACCAGTTCACCGGCTTGAGGCCCTTGAAGACAAAACCACCCTTGACGATTTCGGCGAGGGCGCGGATTTCACCGGCCTCGTTCTTGAAGTCCATGGTCTTGTACGGGTTGGCGAAGTCGCCGAGCACGCCGAGACGGATGAACTCGGACTTCTGCCCTTCGATCTGCTCGGTGGCGTAGGCACGGCACAGCTCGCGGGTCTTATCCGCGCCGAGGTTCTTGCCGTGGGTCACTTCAACCTTGTGCTCGATCGGCAGGCCATGGCAATCCCAGCCCGGGACATACGGCGCGTCGAAACCCGACAGGATTTTCGAGCGGATGATCATGTCCTTGAGAATCTTGTTCAGTGCGTGACCGATGTGGATCGTGCCGTTGGCGTACGGAGGGCCGTCGTGCAGGACGAACTTCGGACGATCCTTGCCAATCTCGCGCAACTTTCCGTACAGGCCAATACTGTCCCAGCGCTGCAGGATCTGCGGTTCGCGCTGTGGCAGGCCGGCCTTCATTGGGAAGGCGGTGTCCGGAAGGTTTAGCGTGGCTTTATAGTCGGTCATTTAAGGCTCTTCATTAGCGATGGGCGCTAGGTGCGGCTAGTGCACGGGCGGTGGCGACATCCGCATTGATCGCCGTTTTCAATGCCTCCAGAGAGGCGAAGCGCTGCTCTTCACGCAGCTTTTGGTGGAAAACCACCGTCAAACGCCGGTCATACAGATCGCCGGCAAAATCTAACAGATGGACCTCGAGGTGGGCTTTGCCATCCCCTTGCACCGTAGGGCGCACGCCAATATTGGCGACACCGGGCCAGGTCTTGCCGTCGATGTCGACATTCACCAGGTAGACCCCGGTGAACGGCACGCGACGACGCTTGAGTTGAATGTTGGCAGTGGGCGTGCCCAGTTGCCGGGCCAGTTTCTGCCCATGCAGCACGCGACCGGCGATGCGGTACGGACGGCCGAGCAAGCGTTCGGCCAAGGCAAAATCGGCCGCAGCCAAGGCGTTGCGCACCTGCGTGCTGCTGACGCGAATGCCGTCCAGCTCGACGGTTTGCGCCGCTTCGACGGTGAAACCGTGAACCTGCCCGGCCTGCATCAGAAAATCGAAATCGCCGAGGCGGTCGCAACCGAAACGGAAATCGTCACCGACCTCCAGATGCTGCACGCCAAGGCCATCGACCAGAATGGTATCGACGAACTCACTGGCGCTGAGCTTGCTCAGCCGCTGGTTGAACGCCAGGCACAACACCCGGTCGACGCCTTCAGCGGCCAGCAATTGCAGCTTGTCGCGCAACCGCGCCAGACGTGCCGGTGCGGTGTCGGGAGCAAAGAACTCCCGTGGCTGCGGCTCGAAAATCACCACGCAGCTGGGTACGCCCAACTCGAGCGCACGCTCACGCAGCCGGGCCAGGATAGCCTGGTGACCACGGTGAACACCGTCAAAGTTGCCAATAGTGGCGACGCAGCCCCGATGCTGGGGGCGCAAGTTGTGGAGGCCTCGAACCAGCTGCATAACGCGCTTCTTGCTCATAAAGTGGTCGATTATAACCACACCCGACGGCCGACGACAGGCAACACCGTAACGCAAAGTGAACGAGCCGACAAAACCGCCGGCCCGTGCCTGTCGATAAAGGCTGAAACCTCAGCTCAAGGCCTTGCGATTGAAGTCGCGCAGGCGGAAACCCAGCAGCAGCAACATACCGAAATACGCCACCACGCCAGCAACCACCAGCGCGCCCAGGCGCAGGAAGCGCTCGAGCATATGCCCCTCATCCCACGCGGGCATGAAATGCATGCCCGCCAGCAACACCGCCGACATCACGGTCACCGCAACGACCAGCTTGAAGCCGAATTTGCCCCAGCCCGGTTGCGGTTGATACATCTTTTGCTTGCGCAGCTGATAGAACAGCAGCCCGGCGTTCAGGCAAGCACCGGCACTGATCGCCAAGGCAAGGCCGGCATGGGCCAGTGGGCCGATCAACGCCAGGTTGAACAACTGCGTGCAGACCAGCGTGAAAATCGCGATTTTCACCGGGGTGCGAATGTTCTGTTGCGCATAAAAGCCCGGCGCCAGCACTTTGATCACGATAATCCCGAGCAGGCCGACAGAATAGGCAATCAGCGCACGCTGGGTCATCTCGGCATCAAAGCCACTGAACTGGCCGTACTGAAACAATGAAACAGTCAGCGGTTCAGCAAGAATCCCCAGCGCCAATGCGCACGGCAGCACCAGCACAAAGCACAGGCGCAGCCCCCAATCGAGGATTCGCGAATACTCGTGACGATCCTTGCTGGCATAGGTCTTGGCCAGTGTCGGCAGCAGAATCGTGCCCAGTGCCACACCCAACACGCCCGACGGCAATTCCATCAAGCGGTCAGCGTAATACATCCACGACACTGAACCTGCGACCAGAAACGAGGCGAAGATGGTGTTGATGATCAGCGAAATCTGACTGACCGATACGCCGAGAATCGCCGGCAGCATCTGCTTCATCACCCGCCACACGCCGCTGTCGCGCAGGTTCAGGCGTGGTAGCACGAGCATGCCGATCTTTTTCAGGTGCGGCAGCTGATACAGCAACTGCGCCAGACCGCCGACCAACACCGCCCACCCCAGCGCCATGACCGGCGGATCGAAATACGGCGTGAGGAACAGCGAAAACACGATCATGCTGACGTTGAGCAGAGTCGGTACGAAGGCCGGCACCGAGAAGCGGTTCCAGGTATTCAGAATCGCGCCGGCCAGCGACGACAGCGAGATCAGCAATATATAAGGAAAGGTCACCCGCAACAGATCGGAGGTGAGCTGGAATTTTTCCGGGGTATCGGTAAAACCGGGCGCTGTGGCCCAGATCACCCAAGGGGCGGCGATCATGCCCAGCGCCGTCACCACCGCCAATACCAGCGTCAGCAGGCCCGACACATAGGCAATAAAGGTGCGCGTCGCCTCTTCGCCCTGCTGGCTTTTGTATTCGGCCAGGATCGGCACGAACGCCTGGGAGAAAGCCCCTTCGGCAAAGATGCGCCGCAGCAGGTTGGGCAGTTTGAACGCAATAAAGAAGGCATCCGTGGCCATCCCGGCGCCGAATGTCCGCGCGATCAGCGTGTCACGAACAAAACCCAGAATCCGGGAAAGCATCGTGATAGAGCTGACGGCGGCCAACGATTTGAGCAGATTCATTGAGAGAGTTTGTGCCTGTCGATAAACAGCAGGCGAACAATGCGCCTACTTGTGCGATACTCCGCGCCGCAACAGCACAGAGCCAAAGCTCGCGAGTTTACAGGTCAAGCGCCGGAAATAAATATCCCGCCTCTTTATACCTACCACTTAGCGGAACGATTCAAGTGCCCTTGACAAGACAAGTCTTCATCGGCATGATTCGCGGCCTATTTTGTTTGCTATTTCCTAAAAAGTCTTTCGAGGAGCTCGACGGTGGCCAACTCACCTTCCGCCAAAAAACGTGCAAAACAGGCTGAGAAGCGTCGCAGCCACAACGCCAGCCTGCGTTCCATGGTTCGTACCTACATCAAGAATGTAGTTAAGGCCATCGACGCAAAAGACGCTGAAAAAGCTCAAGCTGCATACGTTCTGGCTGTGCCAGTTATCGACCGTATGGCCGATAAAGGCATCATCCACAAGAACAAGGCTGCTCGTCATAAGAGCCGTCTGAATGGCCACGTCAAAGCGCTGAAAG
>NZ_WBRZ01000131.1:0-15682 GCF_008923895.1 Pseudomonas sp. GXM4 | reverse complement strand
TGGGAGCGAGCCTGCTCGCGAATTGCCACACCACGATTAGAAAGCGAAATCAGCTCTGCTTGTAACCGCGAACTTCATCCACTCCACGGTTAGCCAGTTGGTCAGCCCGCTCGTTACCATGATGACCAATGTGCCCGCGCACCCATTTCCAGGTGACTTTGTGGCGATTGACCTGCTCGTCCAGCTCTTTCCACAGGTCGGCATTCTTTACCGGCTCTTTCGCGGCGGTTTTCCAGCCGCGCTTCTTCCAGTTGGCCATCCACTCGTTGATGCCTTTCATCACGTATTGCGAGTCGGTGACCAGCAGCACTTCGCAGGGGCGCTTGAGCGCTTCGAGACCACGAATCGCGCCGAGCAGCTCCATGCGGTTGTTGGTGGTGTTGGCCTCGCCGCCCCACAGTTCCTTTTCGACGCCCTTGCACACCAGCAGCGCGCCCCAGCCGCCGGGGCCGGGGTTGCCCTTGCAGGCACCGTCGGTGAACAGTTCTACGGTGTCGACGCTTTCCACGCTTTCGCTCATGCCAGTCTTTCCAGAAAAATGCCTGTCCTGCCAATCACGGATCGACAATGACCGCGGCCGGGACAAGCCCGGCCACAAATAAAAGAAGATTTACGGTTCGATGCGGCGGCGGTTGACCTTGGCCATCGGCAGCGGAATCAGCTTGCCCATCGGCTCGCGGCGTTCCTGGCGCAATGGCCGGAGCCCCACCACGATCTTGCGCGCCACCAGCAGATAGAAGCCACCGCCGGACAGCTGCCAGTCACCGGCCTTGCGTTCCCAGCCGGCCAGGCGGTGCTGCCACTTGGCCGACGCGAGCGGCGGACGATAGCACCCGAAGCGGCGTTTCTCCAGCGCGAAGCCCAGCAGATTGAGCCAGTCGGCGACCCGCGACGGCGAGATGCAGCGCGCCTTGCGCAGGGCATCATTGGCGAAGAAATGCCGCAGCCCCCAAGTGCTCCAGGGGTTGATGCCGATGATCAGCAGATGCCCGCCGGGGCGCACGCTGCTCGCCGCTTCACGCAGCAAACCGTGGGGCGACAGGCAAAAATCCAGGCCATGCTGCATCACCACCACGTCGGCGGCGTGCTCGCTCAACGGCCAGGCCTGCTCTTCGCAGACGATCTCGACCCCGGGCAACGGCGCGCCAAGACGCACGTTGCGCTGCACTTGCGGCGCGGCCGGCGGGGTTTCGGCGGACGGGCCGTAATGCACAAGATAACCGCCGAAGAACCGGCCGAGCTCGTCGTCGAGCATGCGCCGCTCTTCATCCAGCAGAAATTGCCCGAGCGGCCCCGACAGCCATTCGCGGGCGGCGCTGATCAATGCCAGCCAGTCGGGATCGGCCTGAGCGAACGCTTTATCGGTCATGTCATTCTCCAACGCGCCAGGAACTACTAAGATGCGCCAATGTTTTCCGCTTGGCGAATTCCGACGATGATACAGATCAGTGCCCTGCCCGCGTTCACCGACAACTACATCTGGTTGTTACAGGATCATCAGACCCAGCGCTGTGCGGTGGTCGATCCGGGCGACGCCGCCCCGGTGCAGGCGTGGCTCGATGCGCATCCGGGCTGGGTGCTCAGCGATATTCTGATCACTCACCATCACCATGACCATGTCGGCGGCGTCGAGCGCCTGAAAGCCGCGACCGGTGCCAAGGTCTACGGCCCGGCCAGCGAAAGCATTCCGGCGCGTGACATAGCGCTCAAGGACAACGACAGCGTCAGCGTGCTCGGCTGGGACTTCGACGTCTACGCGGTGCCCGGTCACACCCTGGGGCACATCGCCTATTACCATCATGGCCTGCTGTTCTGCGGCGACACCCTGTTCGCCGCCGGTTGTGGGCGACTATTCGAAGGCACACCCGAGCAGATGTACCACTCGCTCAGCCGTCTCGCGGCCCTGCCGGAAGATACGCTGGTGTACTGCACCCACGAATACACCTTGAGCAATCTGAAATTTGCCGCCGCCGTCGAGCCGGGCAATCCGGAAGTCGCCGCCCGTCTGGAAAAGGTCACGCAGCAACGGCAGAACGGCGTGATGACATTGCCGTCGACTTTGGCCCTGGAAAAGCTTACCAATCCGTTTTTACGCACTTCTGAAACATTGGTTACACAAAAAGTGGACGAACGGGAAGGCGCTCAAAACCGGGAGCCGAGCGAGGTATTTGCGGCTCTGCGGGCATGGAAAGACAAGTTCTGACGACCGCGCCGGCCGGGACAAAAATTCTCAATGGTTGACCGCAGGGGGTGCGCTTTCTAGAATCGCCCGACATTTTTGCCCGGAACTTACTTCCAGCCAATGTCGTCATCCATACGTAAGTCCGTCAATTCAGATGCTTTGACCCGCCTGGCGCAAGCCATCGCGGTGGCTGTGTCCGCCACGCTGGCGGGTTGCTCCAGCCACGCTCCGCAGACTGAAGCGACGCACACGCCGAACATTGCTGCGCGAGCCAAGCAGAAGCCGATCTGGCTGACCGAGAAGCCCACTCCCGTGGCGCCCCAGGACATCTGGGAACGCATGCGCCAGGGCTTCCAGTTGCAGGAAGGCCTTGGCGTCAATCCGCGCATCGAGCAACAGCGCCTGTGGTTCGCCAGTAATCCCTCTTTTCTCGAGAATGCCGGCGAACGCGGCAGCCTCTACATTCATTACATCGTCGAACGCCTCGAAGAACGCAACATGCCGTTGGAACTGGCCCTGCTGCCAGTGATCGAGAGCGCGTACAACCCGATGGCCTATTCCCGCGCCGATGCGGTGGGCCTGTGGCAGTTCATTCCGTCCACCGGGCGTTACTTCAACCTGCGCCAGACGCGTTTCTACGACGGCCGTCGCGACATCACCGCTTCGACCACGGCAGCGATGGATTACCTGACCCGCCTGCACGACATGTTCAACGGCGACTGGCTGCTGGCGCTGGCAGCCTACAACGCCGGTGAAGGCACTGTCAGCCGCGCGATCGAACGCAACGAAAAGCTTGGCCTGCCCACCGACTACTGGAACCTGCCGCTGCCGGCGGAAACCCAGGCCTATGTGCCGAAGTTGCTGGCACTGTCGCAAGTGGTACTGGCGCCTGAAGCCTACGGCGTCAACCTCAACCCGATCGCCAACGAGCCGTACTTCCAGGTCGTCGAAATCAACCAGCGCATGGACCTGTCCAAGGTCGCTGCGGTGGCGAACATCGATGAAGACGAACTGTTCCAGCTCAACCCGGCGTTCAAACAGCGCACCACCATCGACGGTCCGCAGCATTTGCTGGTGCCGACGTCCAAGGCGCAACTGCTGACCGCCAGTCTGCAGACCATGCGCCCGGACGAACTGATCAGCCCGCGCTCGCTGAAACCGGTGTTCGAAGGCGCCGATCCGTCGGAAGTGGCACAGCTCAAACGTGCTTATCGGGTCAAGCGTGGCGACAACCTCGGCTCCATCGCCAAGGCCAACAAGGTCGAAGTCAAGGATCTGCAGCGCTGGAACAAGCTGACCGGCAAGAACCTCAAGGTCGGCCAGACCCTGGTCATGCAGGACAACACCAAGCGTGCACCGGCGCGCAAGTCCGGCCGGGTCAACACCGTGGTCGCGGCGAATACCAAGAGCAAAGGCAAGGACGAGAGCAAGCAGCAGACCCGGTACAAGGTCAAGCGTGGCGACACCCTGTATGTGGTGGCCAAGCGCTTCAACGTCGAGATGCAACATCTCAAGCGCTGGAACCCGGGTGCGGGCAAGGCGTTGAAGCCGGGGCAGATGCTTACGGTTTATCAGCCGCACTGATTGAAGAGCCCCTGATATTTCAGGGGCTTTTTTTGGATGAAGTTTTTGTGGTGTGCTTTAGATCCACCCCCCTCACCCCAGCCCTCTCCCCCAGGGGGGAGAGGGGGAAAGGGAGCCGATCGGGGGCTTTTCAGAAACTGACTTCGACTCGGTATCGCACCTCGGTGCAATTCGCCCAGACACCACGATCAGTCCCCTCTCCCTCCGGGAGAGGGTTAGGGTGAGGGGCTCTTCGCGCAAACGATTAACCCGGCATTAACCCGCATCTTTTTCCTGTCCAGACAAGCTGTTACTGTACGGCCCACAAAGCCCAAGCCGCTGGATCGGATCTGACTTGAAGCGTGCCCTATCCCTGCTCCTGATCAGCCTGGCCTTGAGCTCACCCGCAAGCGCGACGATTACCGAAAGTCACGGTTATGCGCAGTTCGGCACGCTCAAGTACCCGGCCAGATTTACCCACTTCGACTGGGTCAACCCGCAAGCGCCCAAGGGCGGTACGTTGCGGGTGATGGCGTTCGGCACCTTCGATACGGTCAATCCGTACACTTTCAAGGGCACCAGCCCGATCACCACCGCCAATTTTCTCCAGTACGGCATCAACGAGCTCAACGAGCCGCTGATGGTTGGCACCGGGCAGTATTCGCCGTCCGGCGACGAACCCGCGTCGAGTTACGGGTTGATCGCACAATCGGTGGAGTACAGCGAAGATCGCAGCTGGGTCGTCTTCAATTTGCGCCCCGAAGCGCGCTTTCACGACGGCGCGCCTGTCACCGCCTACGACGTGGCGTTCTCCTATCGAACGCTGCTCAAGGACGGTCATCCGCTGTATCGCACGGCCCTGCAGGAAGTGCTGCGGGTCGACATTCTCAACAAGCAGCGCATTCGTTTCGTGTTCAAGCGCTCGGGCAATCCGCTGCTGATCCTGCGCCTGGGCGAGTTGCCGGTGCTGCCGCAGCATTACTGGAAAGACCGCGACTTCAAAGCCACCACCTTCGAACCGCCGCTGGGTAGCGGGCCGTACCGCATCACGTCGGTCACGCCGGGTCGGCAGCTGATTTTCGAGCTGGTCAAGGATTACTGGGGCAAGGACTTAGCGGTCAATCGCGGCAAGTACAATTTCGATCGCATGGAAGTCGAGTTCTACCGCGACAGCGATGTCGCCTTCGAAGCGTTCAAGGCCGGTGAGTTCGACATCTACATCGAGCATCAGGCGAAGAACTGGGTCAACGGTTACAACTTCCCTGCTGTACGTCGTGGCGAAGTGATCAAGGTGCAGATCCCGCATCAGATCCCGACCCAGACTCAGGGCCTGTTCATGAACAGCCGCCGCGCGACCTTCGCCGATGTCAGGACGCGCGAAGCGTTGGGCCTGATGTTCGATTTCGAATGGACCAACCGCGCGCTGTTCAGCGATGCCTATAAACGCACCACCAGCTACTACCCCAACAGTGAATTCAGCGCCTCGGGTTTGCCGGTCGGGCATGAATGGCTGATGCTCAAGCCTTACAAGGAGCAGTTGCCAGCCCGGCTGTTCACCGAGCCGTTCACCCTGCCGAAAACCGACGGCCGTGGCATCCCGCGCGAGACCATGCGTAAAGCCCTCGCCCTGCTCGCCGAGGCCGGTTGGAAGCTCCACGGCCAGCGCCTGCAAAACAAAGACGGCCAACCGCTGCGTTTCGAGCTGCTGCTGGTCAATCCGAGCCTGGAGCGGCTCTATCAGCCGTACATCGAGAATCTCAACAGCATCGGCATCGACGCGCGCCTGCGTACCGTCGATCGCGCCCAGTACAAACAGCGCCTCGACCAATTCGATTTCGACATGATCTCGATGACCCTCGGCCAGACCCTGAGCCCGGGCCTTGAGCAGTGGCAGTACTTCCACTCCAGCCAGGTGAACGTCAAGGGCAGCAAGAATTACGCGGGCATCGCCAACCCGGTGGTCGATCACCTGCTCGAACAATTGCTCGCCGCGCGCACCCGCGACGAGCAGGTCGCTGCCGGCAAGGCGCTCGACCGCGTGCTGCTCTGGGAGCACTACAGCATTCCCAACTGGTACCTCAATTATCACCGTCTGGCCTACCGCAACCGGTTGGCCTTTGTCACCACGCCGCCCTACACCCTGGGCCTGAGCGCATGGTGGCTGAAGTCTTCGGAGAAAGATCGATGAACGCTGTTCGCACCCTGCTCGTGCAGGCCGGCGGCTTGCTGTTCGCCGGGCTGGCCTGGGCCGCCCCGCAACACGCCGTGACCCTGTACAACGAGCCGCCGAAATACCCGGCCGATTTCAAGCATTTCGACTACGTGAACCCTGATGCGCCCAAGGGCGGCGTATTCCGTCAGGCCGGCTTCGGTGGCTTCGACAGCCTCAACCCGTTCATCAACAAAGGCGTGCCCGCCGATGACATCGGCCAGATCTACGACACCCTGACCAAACATAGTCTCGACGAGCCGTTCACCGAGTACGGCCTGATTGCCAGCAAGATCGAAAAAGCCGACGACAACAGTTGGGTGCGCTTCTACCTGCGCCCGGAAGCACGCTTCCATGACGGCCACCCGGTGCGCGCCGAAGACGTGGTGTTCAGCTTCGAGACGCTGACCAAGGAAGGCTCGCCGATGTTTCGCGGCTACTACAACGACGTTTCCGAAGCCATCGCCGAAGACCCGCTGAAGGTCTTGTTCAAGTTCAAACACAGCAACAACCGCGAGCTGCCGCTGATCCTCGGCCAGTTGCCGGTCCTGCCGAAACACTGGTGGGCCAGCCGCGACTTCAACAAGGGCAATCTGGAAATCCCATTGGGCAGCGGCCCGTACAAGGTCACCCAAGTGAAGGCCGGCCGTTCGGTACGTTACGAGCGGGTCAAGGATTACTGGGGCAAGGACTTGCCGGTCAACCGTGGCTTCTACAACTTCGACACGATGACCACCGACTATTACCGCGACAACACCGTCGCCCTCGAAGCGCTGAAGGCCGGGCAGTTCGATTATTGGCTGGAGATGACCGCGAAGAACTGGGCCAGCGCCTATAACGTTCCGGCGGTCACCGAGGGGCGTTTGATCAAGGAACTGATCCCCAACAGCAACCCGACCGGCATGCAGGGCTTCGTCTTCAACCTGCGCCGCCCGGTGTTCCAGGATGTGCGTGTGCGTCAGGCGCTGGGGCTGCTGTTCGACTTCGAATGGACCAACAAGCAATTGTTCAACGGCGCCTACGTGCGCACCCGCAGTTACTTCGAGAACTCGGAAATGGCCGCCACCGGCCTGCCCGACGCCGAGCAACGGACGATCCTCGAACCGTTCCGCAGCAAACTGCCGGCTCAGGTATTCAGCGAAGCCTTCGAAAATCCCAAGACCGACGCCAGCGGCATGATCCGCACCCAGCAGCGCGAGGCCTATCAACTGCTGCAAGAGGCCGGCTGGAAAATCGTCGATGACAAAATGGTCGACGCCACGGGCAAACCGGTGGTGATCGAATTCCTCCTCGCCCAGACCGAATTCGAACGCGTGCTGCTGCCGTTCAAGCGCAACCTCAGCGACCTCGGCATCGATCTGGTGATCCGCCGCGTCGACGTCTCGCAGTACATCAACCGCGTGCGCTCGCGGGATTTCGACATGATGGTCGGCAGCTTTCCCCAGTCCAACTCGCCGGGCAACGAGCAGCGCGAATACTGGATGAGCGCCGCCGCCGACAAGCCGAGCAGCCGCAACAGCATGGGTCTGAAGGATCCGACCGTTGACCAACTGGTGGAAAGCCTGATCAACGCCGACTCGCGCAAAAGCCTGGTGGCCCACGCTCGTGCCTTGGACCGAGTGCTGCAATGGGGCTACTACGTGGTGCCGAACTGGCACATCAAGAGCTGGCGCGTGGCTTACTGGAATCATATAGGCCACCCGAAAACCTCGCCCAAGTACGACATTGGCATCAACACTTGGTGGGTCAAGCCTGACGCCAAGCCTGCCGTAGAAGTCGAAACCCAACTGCAAGCCGACCCTGCGGGCACGGAGTAATCAGATGCTGGCGTATATCTTTCGGCGACTGCTGCTGATCATCCCGACCCTGTTCGGCATCCTGCTGATCAACTTCGTGATCATTCAGGCCGCGCCCGGCGGGCCGGTCGAGCAGATGATCGCCAAGCTCGAAGGCTTCGAAGGCGCCACCAGCCGGATTGCCGGCGGCGGTGCCGAAGTGGCGGTGGCCGGCTCGTCCTACCGTGGCGCGCAGGGGCTGGACCCGGCGCTGATCAAGGAAATCGAGCACATGTACGGGTTCGACAAATCGGCCCCGGAACGCCTGTGGATCATGGTCAAGAACTACGCGCAGCTGGATTTCGGCGACAGTTTCTTCCGCGACGCCAAGGTCATCGACCTGATCAAGGAAAAGATGCCGGTGTCGATCTCGCTGGGGCTGTGGAGCACGCTGATCATGTACCTGGTGTCGATCCCGCTGGGCATCGCCAAGGCCACGCGGCACGGCAGCCACTTCGATGTCTGGACCAGCTCGGCGATCATCGTCGGCTATGCGATCCCGGCGTTTCTGTTTGCGATCCTGCTGATCGTGGTATTTGCCGGCGGCAGTTATCTGGACTGGTTCCCCCTGCGCGGGCTGACTTCGAACAACTTCGATGAGCTGAGCCTGGGCGGCAAGATCCTCGATTACTTCTGGCACCTGGCATTGCCAGTGACGGCGCTGGTGATCGGCAACTTCGCGACCATGACCCTGCTGACCAAGAACAGCTTTCTCGACGAGATCAACAAGCAGTACGTGGTCACCGCCAAGGCCAAGGGTCTGACCCGCCATCGCGTGCTCTACGGGCATGTATTCCGCAATGCCATGCTGCTGGTGATTGCCGGTTTTCCTTCGGCGTTCATCGGCATTTTCTTCACCGGTTCCCTGCTGGTGGAAGTGATTTTTTCCCTCGACGGCCTTGGCCTGATGAGTTTCGAAGCGGCGATCAATCGCGATTACCCTGTGGTATTCGGCACCTTGTTCATCTTCACCTTGCTCGGGCTGGTGGTGAAACTGATCGGCGACCTGACCTACACCTTTGTCGATCCGCGTATCGACTTCGCCAGCCGGGAGCATTGAGATGAACCTGTCCCCTCTCAACCGCCGGCGCTTCGAACTGTTCAAGGCCAACAAGCGTGGCTGGTGGTCGCTGTGGCTGTTTCTGATCCTGTTCGGCCTGAGTCTGGGCGCCGAGCTGATTGCCAACGACAAGCCACTGGTCGTGCATTACGACAACAACTGGTATTTCCCGGCGATCAAGCGCTACCCGGAAACCGCGTTCGGCGGCGAATTCCCGCTGGAAGCCAACTACAAGAGTCCGTACATCCGTGAGCTGCTCAAGGCCAAGGACGCGTGGATTCTGTGGGCGCCGATCCCCTACACCTACCAGAGCATCAACTACGACCTGAAAGTCCCGGCCCCGGCGCCACCCTCGGCGGACAACCTGCTGGGCACCGACGATCAGGGCCGCGACGTGTTGGCGCGGGTGATCTACGGTTTCCGCATTTCCGTGTTGTTTGCGCTGACGCTGACCGTGCTGAGCTCGATCATCGGCGTGATTGCCGGGGCGCTACAGGGGTTCTACGGCGGCTGGGTCGATCTCGCCGGGCAACGTTTTCTGGAGATCTGGTCGGGGCTGCCGGTGCTGTATCTGTTGATCATCCTCGCCAGTTTCGTCCAGCCGAATTTCTGGTGGCTGCTGGGCATCATGCTGCTGTTCTCGTGGATGAGCCTGGTCGATGTGGTGCGCGCCGAGTTCCTGCGCGGGCGCAATCTGGAATACGTGCGCGCCGCCCGCGCGCTGGGCATGCAGAACGGCGCGATCATGTTCCGTCATATCCTGCCCAACGCCATGGTCTCGACCATGACTTTCATGCCGTTCATCCTCACCGGCGCCATCGGCACCCTGACCGCACTGGACTTCCTCGGCTTCGGCTTGCCGGCCGGCAGTCCGTCGCTGGGCGAACTGGTCGCGCAAGGCAAATCCAATTTGCAGGCGCCGTGGCTGGGCATGAGCGCGTTTGCCGTGCTGGCGCTGATGTTGAGTCTGCTGGTGTTTATCGGCGAGTCCGCTCGCGATGCCTTCGACCCGAGGAAGTGAAATGAATCAGGACAATCTGATCGAAGTGCGCGACCTCGCCGTCGAATTCGGTTTCGGCGAGCGCGTCCACCGCGTGGTCGAGGGCGTGAGCTTCGACATCAAGCGCGGCGAGACCCTGGCACTGGTCGGCGAATCGGGCTCGGGCAAATCGGTCACGGCGCATTCGATCCTGCGCCTGTTGCCCTACCCCATGGCGCGGCATCCGGCCGGCAGCATCAATTACGCCGGGCAGAACCTGCTGGATTTGAGCGAGAAGACCATCCGTCATATTCGTGGCAACCGCATCGCGATGATCTTTCAGGAGCCGATGACCTCGCTCAATCCGCTGCATTCGATCGAAAAGCAAATCAACGAAGTGCTCGGCATCCACAAGGGCCTGAGTGGCAAAGTGGCGACCAAGCGCACTTTGGAGCTGCTGGAGATGGTCGGCATTCCCGAGCCGCACAAGCGTCTCAAGGCGCTGCCCCATGAATTGTCCGGCGGCCAGCGCCAGCGGGTGATGATCGCCATGGCCCTGGCCAACGAGCCGGAATTGCTGATTGCCGACGAACCGACCACCGCGCTGGACGTGACCGTTCAGCTGAAAATCCTCGATTTGCTCAAGGATCTTCAGGCTCGATTGGGCATGTCGCTGTTACTGATCAGTCACGATTTGAACCTGGTGCGAAGAATTGCGCATCGCGTATGTGTCATGCAGCGCGGTTGCATCGTCGAACAGGCATCGTGCGCAGAGCTGTTCCGTTCGCCGCAGCATCCGTACACTCGGGAATTGCTCGGCGCGGAGCCCAGCGGCGGCCCCGCGAGCAATGAAATCGGCGCGCCGCTGCTCGAAGTCGAGGACCTCAAAGTCTGGTTCCCGATCAAGAAAGGCCTGCTCAAGCGCACGGTGGATTACGTCAAGGCAGTGGACGGCATCAATTTCAGCCTGCCGCAGGGTCAGACCCTGGGGATCGTCGGCGAAAGCGGTTCCGGCAAATCCACCCTCGGTCTGGCGATTTTGCGGCTGATCGGCAGCAAAGGCGCGATCCGCTTTGAAGGCAAGCAGCTAGACTGCCTGACGCAGAGTGAGGTTCGCCCGCTGCGGCGGGAGATGCAGGTGGTGTTTCAGGACCCGTTTGGCAGCCTGAGCCCGCGCATGTGCGTCAATGACATCGTTGGTGAAGGCCTGCGGATACACAAGATGGGCACCGCGACCGAACAGGAAGCGGCGATCATTGCGGCATTGAAGGAGGTAGGTCTGGATCCGGAAACCCGGCACCGCTACCCCCACGAATTTTCCGGAGGGCAACGGCAGCGAATCGCCATTGCCCGGGCCTTGGTGCTGAAACCGGCGCTGATCCTGCTGGACGAGCCGACTTCGGCGCTCGACCGCACGGTGCAGCGGCAAGTGGTGGAGCTGTTGCGTTCACTGCAAGCCAAGTACAACCTGACGTATTTGTTCATCAGCCATGACCTGGCTGTCGTCAAAGCGCTGAGCCACCAGCTGATGGTGGTCAAGCATGGCCAAGTGGTCGAACAGGGAGACGCGCAAAGTATTTTTGCCGCCCCCCAACATCCGTATACACAGCAGTTGCTGGAAGCCGCTTTTCTGGCACCAGCCACTGCGCAATAACCTGAAAGAGGAGCAACACATGGGTTTTCTCGCCGGTAAGCGCGTACTGATCGTCGGTGTCGCCAGCAAGCTGTCCATCGCATCCGGCATCGCTGCCGCCATGCATCGCGAGGGCGCTGAGCTTGCCTTCACTTATCAGAACGACAAACTCAAGGGTCGCGTCGAAGAATTCGCACAAGGCTGGGGTTCGAGCCCTGAGCTGTGCTTCCCGTGCGACGTGGCCAGCGATGAAGAAATCGCCAAGGTCTTCGAAGAGCTGAGCAAGAAGTGGGACGGCCTGGACTGCATCGTCCACTCCGTCGGCTTCGCCCCGGGCGACCAACTGGACGGCGACTTCACCGAAGCCACTACCCGTGAAGGTTTCCGCATCGCTCACGACATCAGCGCCTACAGCTTCGTGGCCCTGGCCAAAGCCGGCCGCGAAATGATGAAAGGCCGCAACGGCAGCCTGCTGACCCTGTCGTACCTGGGCGCCGAGCGCACCATGCCGAACTACAACGTGATGGGCATGGCCAAGGCTTCGCTGGAAGCCGGCGTCCGTTACCTGGCCGGTTCCCTCGGTCCGGACGGCACCCGCGTCAACTGCGTATCGGCTGGCCCGATCCGCACCCTGGCTGCTTCCGGCATCAAGAACTTCCGCAAGATGCTGGCTGCCAACGAAGCGCAGACTCCGCTGCGCCGCAACGTCACCATCGAAGAAGTCGGCAACGCCGGCGCCTTCCTGTGCTCCGACCTGGCGTCGGGCATCAGCGGTGAAATCATGTACGTCGACGGCGGCTTCAACACCACCGCGATGGGCAACATCGAAGAGTGATCTTCCTGTAGCCGTTAAAAAACCCGCCCGATCCGGCGGGTTTTTTTATGCCAGCAGAAAAGGTCGCCGCACTACATATGTACCGCCACCGACCCTGCCCTGCCTTTGATACTCGCCGCTTGATGCTTATCAGCCGCCAGGGAGGCGCAGATGAACGACACACCGGTACATGAACAGACGCTGATCCACAATCTCATCGCAGAATTGACCGCCGTACCGGTGGTCACCGCCGCCACGCCGGCGCGCACGCTGGAGGTTCCTCGTCCATGCCTGCTGCGCGAATGGATGGAGCTTTACTGGACCGCCCTCGAACGCCCTGAGTTTCTCGACTGGGCCAGTGGCTTTCACATCGACCTGGATACCTTGCAAATCAAAGGCGACATTCTGCAAGCGCGCACACCAGCGAATGGCACCTCCGACGTACGCACCTTCACCCTGGAGGACGACTCTGGCTGGTGGCAGGTGGCGCCGATGCTGCAATCGATTTCCCAACGCATCGACCCTGCCGGGTTGGGCCTGCCTTATATCGGCGGCAAGTCCGCCAACCCGCTGTATCGCTTTCCACGGCAAGTGGTGCTGGCGTTCTACGGTTACCCGGAACCGCAAAACCAGATTCAGGCCCGCGTCATCCTCACCGAACTGAAGAAAAGCGGGCTGGCTGCCATCGATGAGAACGGCCACAGCACGTCGGCTGTGGTGAAGGAACGCAACGCGCAACTGGAGGACTTTCGGGCGATCGCCGATCAGATCGATGCGGTGTTGCTGGCGAGCGATCCGTTCGAGCAACGAGGCTTTCTCGATACGCCGGTAACGCTTGCTTCGGCCTCTGTTTCCGCTCCTGTCAGAGGCCCGCGCCTGAAATTGGGCGAGCTGCTGCGTCGCTATGAATTTGCGCTGCCGGAAGATGCGGGACAAGCCAAAGCGCTTGCGCAACGCCTGCGACAGCACAGTTGGCCTGAGCTGCCCTACGTCAGTGACTACGTGCAGACCGGCACCCCTATCCGCAGCTATCGCGAAGACTTCGGCGATCTGGAGGACGTCCGGCATATTGTGCGACGCCTGGAAGTTTTGAGCTGGAACAAGGCACCCAAAGCCAGAATCGATTACGAGGAATTCAGCGAGCCCCATCCGGATTCCACGCTCGCGGTGCAGATGGCGCTGGGCCAGGAGCGCTTGCAGATATTCAGCTCCAATGCGGATTTTCAAGCCATCTTGCAACAGCACGGGTTACCCGCCGACAGTCAATTGCTGGTGACCGAGTCCGGCCATGTCGGCACGGCCAGCGCCAAAGGCTGGGTCAACCTGACGACTGAGGTGGAAAAACATTCCGATCTGAAACTTCATCGCGACCAGCTTAAAGCTCAGGCAGGCGAAGCCGGCGGCGCCCTGCGCTCGAGCGGTAAAGTCACTCTCGGGCAAATGTTGCGTTTCTACGAGCTACCGTTGCCAAAAACTGTCGAGCAAGCCCTCTCCCTGGCGAAATGGGACAAGATCAATCTGCACATGCGTCCCGGGCACATGAATCAGTGGTATCTGCTGGGTCAACCCTGGACGAAGACCGAGCGGTTCACCTCGCAGCAACGTCAGAGCATCATCGACACCACTCAGGCTTTTTTGCCCGAAGACTCGCCGCCACTGATCGACTACCTCAGTGAAGGGGTCGACACCAGTCTGCCGCTCAATACCCTCAAGGCAAAAGCCGACTACCTGATCAGTCGTATCCTGATCACGTCGCGCGCACGGACGCTGGGCAATCAGTTGGTGAAGAACCTCGGAGCGCCGTCTCACAAAAAACGCCTTCTGGCCACCAACCGCGAACGGCTGTTGCTCGCTGCATTGATTCTCAACCTGGAACCGAGCGCCGGTGAGGATATAAACCGAATCGTCGCCCAGCGTCTGGAGGGCAGTGATTTCTGGGGCGACAGTTATGACGAAGTGCGCCGGTTCATCGACCGGCAACCCCAACTCGCACTGGTCAAGAACAAGACATTGGCGACCCACCTGTTATTGTCCGGCATCTCGCCGGAGTTTCTCCTCCGGGGCATTCCTCGATCACTGCCTTATATGAGTTGCCTGCGCTGGGTGAGGCTGAAACAGGTCGTGCTGTATATCGAAAGACGCCTGCCGGGCGCGGCGCGCTTGATGACCTACGAGCAATTGCGCGAGCTGACGAAGGGCCCGGCGCCGGCTGATTTCTACAAGTTTCTGCGCGAGGAGCCGTGTGCCTCGGTTGTAGTGGACTGGGCGGTTGCACGAGGGCTGATCCAGCGCGATGCCGATTTTCAAGTCACGGTCTATGACGCCGCCACGCTCAAGCAAGCCGATCTGCTCTTTCGCAACCACAATCGTCTGATTTACGATTTTTACCGCCGGGCCTTCCAGGCGTCACCGCCCACTCCCGCCACTATTGCCCTCGCCGATCTGCGCAAGATCTTCGCTGCTTCCCCACACCTGACAGAGAAGGCACTGTTTGTTCCAGCCTCGGACGCGGATACAACCGGGCCACATTATTCCCTGAGCCAATTACACATCGCCGGCAAGCTAACGGGTGACATGCAGGGATGGCAATCGAGCAATGCACAATTGCAACTGCCATCGATGATTGCCTCGCTGCCCAGACTGAACAACGTGGCAAGCGCTTTTCATGCAGCACTCGCGGCGCGCCTCAAGCATATGAAGGACGCGCATGTCGCGATTCTCAAGGAGGCGTTCTGCCGGCTGCCGTTGGCGCAACGGCTCGACCTCGAAGACAACACGCTGGAATTGCTCGCGCTGCGGCCAGTATCGGCAGCCACCGACAAACTTGCCAAGGCCGGCACGGCGCCGTTTGGCATATTGGCACTGCTGCATGGGCGGCCAACCAGAGTCTTCGAGATTTTCACCAGCAGAGATGAAGTGGTGCTGCGTCGCGATATCGACATTGCATTACTCAAACCATCGGTGGCGAAAGAAGCGGCGAAAACGCTGCCCCTCGACGCCGAAGCCTATAAAAACGGCTCGCAGCCTCGCTTGAACGCCACCTGCAAGGCGTTCATTACTCGCCTCGATATTGAGGGCGACCCACTGGCGCAACAGGCACGCACCGCCGTGCCCGATACCTTCGCCTCCAACAGAGTCAACGCCATTGCCAGCACCGCCGTCCGGCATCTGTTCGATGCTTATGAAGCGAAAGCCTTGCAAGACGCGTTGCGCATGCCCGAACTCGAGGATGCCGCGGCCAGTCACGAGAAATGGCTGGCGTTTTACCAGAAGCTGAGCCCGCCCAAGCGCTGAGCACTGGCGAATCCGGCGATGAATCGGCTGACGCCTTCGCGAGCAGGCTCGCTCCCACAGAGATGGTGCTGAACTGAAAAATCCTCCGCGCCATCGAAACCTGTGGGAGCGAG
>NZ_WBRZ01000130.1:0-15686 GCF_008923895.1 Pseudomonas sp. GXM4 | reverse complement strand
AATGTAGGAGCTGCCGAAGGCTGCGATCTTTTCAGTAGTGATACCACTTCACTTCCAGCATGACTTCCGTTTCCGGGCTGGCGAGCTGGCTGAATTCGCGTTGAGCACTCAGGCGCAAACCGAGGTTGCGCGACAGCTCCCACTGCTGATTCAGGCTCAGGCTGCGGCGCACTTCGCCGTTGAAGAAGTAGTCGCCCTTGGCCTCCAGGCTCAGATTGCCCAGCGGGTTTTTCCACAGCACGCCGGTGTTGAAGCCGCCGGCCGGGGAAACAAACTCGGCGAAGTCATTGTTGTGTTCCACGCGCACCGTGCCCAGCGCAAAGCCGAGCACGTCTTCGCCCAACTGCCACGTGCCGCCGCCGCCACCGTTGACATGGCTGACCAGCGTTTCGTCGTCATGCTTGCCCGGCACGCGCTCAAGGCCACCGGTGACTTGCCACGACAGCGGTTGCAGCAGCTCGTTGCGCGGTGTCAGCGAACGAATGGTCGCCAGGTCCAGTTGCTGCAACTGCCAGTCATTGCCTTCGTACTGGCGCAGCTTCAGTTGCAGGATTTCGATCTGCGCGCCGAGGGGGAAGCTTTCGGCATTGTCATTGAGGTCGTGATAAGCCATGCGCAGGCCATATTCGCCAAAGGCGCGATCGCCTCGCGTACCGAGGCCGGCCTGCCAGGTGCGGGACTCGTGGCCATCCTCGGGGAGACCGGGTTGCGGAATTTCCAGCTCCGGCGCCGGGTTCTTGTTGATCGCCCGCAGCAGTTCGAAACTGCGCTGCGCTCGTTGCGGGTCGCGCTCCTGACCGTTGGCGCGGTAGCGCTCCAGACGATAGGCGGCGTCGACGATCAACGCCTGACGTGCGCGCGGCAGGGCTTTGAACGTTGGCTCTTGCAGGACTTTTTGATCGGCGCTGACTTTCAGCACCCATTGCTGTTCGTTATCGCTCAAAGGCTCGGCGCGGCTGAGCAGTTCACGTTCGCGGGACGGGCGATATTCGATGTGCTCGACCAGCCCGGCCTCTTTCACCGCTTTGACGGTGTCGGTCGGGATCGCGGTCAGCGGGAATTGTTCGGTCAGGCGCAGGCTCGGCCGCGCCACTTGCAGCAACTCCAGCAAGCGATACGAGCAGTTTTCGTCGAAGAAGAAATAGTCAAACTGGATCTGCTTGAGCTCCCACACATGTTCGACCATGCGTGCGGTTTCTTCCTGGGTCAGGTTGAGGCGGTATTCCCACAGATCGCGGTTTTCCAGGCTGCGGTATTCCGACAGTTTTTCCTGATACGGCACCAGCGCGAACAGCCCTGGGTAGCCGCCCATCAAGCCTTTCCAAGCATACAGAATGCTGTTGTCCGAGCCTTCGATGTACGCGCCGAAGTTGATCGCGTAGCTGAGCAGCGAGGTCTTGTCGGCCTGCACGTCCGCCTGATCGATGCGCAGCAGGGTGTGGCCGAACATCGACGACGGGCTGTTGAGGTACGCCGCCGGGAAAATCATCACCGCGCTGTGCGGCGAGACGTCCTTGAACCATTTCTTGTATTCGGCGCATTCGGGTGCTGGCAGGTCGGCGAGATTGAGCTGCGCTTTCAGCCAGCGTGTACGCGCCGGGTATACGCATTGTGCGTGTTGCTCGCCGAGGCTGGCCGGGGCGTACAGCGCCTGCACGGTGGCGGCCAGTTCACGGTCCGGATGTTCATTGCCGTCGGGCGCGAGAAAGAACTTCTTGTCGCTGACATAGCTGCGCCAGCCGCCGAGCTTGGCGGTTTCGTAATGACCGAGGGAAATCCAGAAGCGGTCGTTGGCCAGTTGCTGCAAACGTTGAGGATCGATGTGAGGCGCGGCGGACAGCGGGGCGCAGACACAGAGCGCCAGCCAGGCAAGGCGTTTGAGCATAGTCGGCAACTTGAACAGGAAAGAAATAAAAGACCCAAAGAGGGGCGGGCCAAAAAAACAAAACCCGCTTCCCGAAGGAAGCGGGCGGGGTCGAGCTTAAGCCTGAGTTGCGTACTTGGCCAGACGTGGGTCCGATTTCAGTACTGCCAGGGTGTTGGTATGCACGTCTTCAGCGGTCACGTCAGCTTTGCTGAAGATCTGCTGGAAGTGCTCGTGGGTCACTTGCGCGAAGTGCGCGCGATCTTCCGGTGCTACGCCCAGGACCACGGCATAAGTGGTCAGCGCTTCGCCATTGCCTTTGGCCATGTCTTCGGACAGCTCGTTCATCATGCCATTCATGGCGAACCAGGATTTGCCGCCGTAGGTCAGCGATGCGTTGGTCGAGCAACCGTTGGTGCCGGAAGTCATACCGAACGTGGCGTTACCGGAAGTGCCGTTGGTGGTGGAAGCAAGGAAGTGCGCCGGGGTGCCACGCTGACCTTCGAACAGCATGTTGCCCCAACCGCAATCCGGGCCGCCCGGGGCTTGCGCCATTGCGTTGATGGATACAGCGGTGAAGAGAGTACCGAGAAGAATCCGTTTCATAGCTTTGTTCTCTTTATGTGCATACCAATGGACAGGGTTCTGGCCCTTCGCGCTCTGCCCGAGGACAAAGCCGAAAGTGTCAGTGGGCCGGTATTAGTTCCAGCCGCGCAGTTTGGAGTTTAGGCACGTTCCAGCGGTTCCGTGACTTTTTGCAAAATATTTGGAATAAACCTCTGATTTATCGGGCCCCGTCGGCCAGCCGTGCGCTTGTCTATGCTTTGTCATGTGGCGCGCCTTGCCAGTGGGGCACGGGCAGCGCCAGAATGCCGCTACCTGCCCCGCCTGATTGTTAAGGAAGCCCGATGCCTGATCCTGTTGCTGCCAGCCTGCGTCTTGCGCCCGAAGCGCTGACTCGTCTGTTTTCCGCTGAACAGTTCAGCTTCACTAGCACCAATGATCTGGAGCCCTTTCGCGGTGTGCTCGGCCAGGAACGCGCGGTCGAAGCCTTGCAGTTCGGTGTGGCGATGCCACGCCCCGGTTACAACGTATTTGTCATGGGCGAGCCCGGCACTGGCCGTTTCTCGTTCGTCAAACGCTACCTGAAAGCCGAAGGCAAGCGCCTGCAGACCCCGGCGGACTGGGTCTACGTCAACAACTTCGATGAACCGCGCGAACCGCGTGCACTGGAGCTGCCATCGGGCACGGCGGCCTCGTTCATCGGCGACATCAACGGCCTGATCGACAACCTGCTGGCGACTTTTCCGGCGGTTTTCGAACACCCGTCCTACCAGCAGAAAAAAAGCGCCATCGACCGTGCCTTCAACCAGCGCTACGACAAGGCGCTGGACATCATCGAGCGCCTGGCCCTGGAAAAGGACGTCGCGCTGTACCGCGACAGCAGCAATATCGCCTTCACCCCGATGCTCGACGGCAAGGCCCTGGACGAAGCCGAATTCGCGCAGTTGCCGGAAGCCGAGCGCGAGCGTTTTCACGATGACATTTCCGGCCTCGAAGAGCGCCTGAACGAAGAACTCGCCAGCCTGCCGCAGTGGAAGCGCGAGTCGAACAATCAACTGCGTTCGCTCAACGAAGAAACCATCACCCTGGCCTTGCAGCCGTTACTGGCGCCGTTGTCGGAGAAGTACGCAGAGAACGCCGGGGTCTGCGGTTACCTGCAAGCGATGCAGGTGTATCTGCTAAAAACCGTGGTCGAGCAACTGGTCGACGACAGCAAGACCGACGCCGTCGCGCGCAAGTTGCTGGAAGAACAATACGCACCAAGCCTAGTGGTCGGGCATCCGGCCAGCGGCGGTGCACCGGTGGTATTCGAGCCGCATCCGACCTACGAAAACCTGTTCGGCCGCATCGAGTACACCACCGATCAAGGCGCGCTCTACACCACTTACCGGCAGTTGCGTCCGGGTGCGCTGCACCGCGCCAATGGCGGTTTCCTGATTCTCGAAGCGGAAAAAATGCTCAGTGAGCCGTTCGTGTGGGATGCGCTCAAACGCGCCCTGCAATCGCGCAAACTGAAAATGGAATCGCCGCTGGGCGAGATGGGCCGCTTCGCCACCATGACCCTGAATCCGCAGCACATCCCGTTGCAGGTCAAAGTCATCATCATCGGTGCGCGGCAGCTGTATTACACGCTGCAGGATCTCGATCCGGACTTCCAGGAGATGTTCCGCGTTCTGGTCGACTTCGACGAAGACATCCCGATGGTCGACGAAAGCCTCGAGCAGTTCGCCCAGCTCCTGAAAACCCGTACTTCGGAAGAAGGCATGGCGCCGCTGACCGCCGATGCGGTGGCACGACTGGCGACCTACAGCGCACGGCTGGCCGAGCATCAGGGGCGCTTGTCGGCGCGCATTGGCGATCTGTTCCAACTGGTCAGCGAGGCGGATTTCATTCGCCATCTGGCCGGCGATGAAATGACCGACGCCGGCCATATCGAACGCGCCCTGAAAGCCAAGGCCACTCGCACCGGGCGGGTCTCGGCGCGGATTCTCGACGACATGCTCGCCGGGATCATCCTCATCGACACCGACGGTGCGGCGGTCGGCAAGTGCAACGGGCTGACAGTGCTGGAGGTCGGCGATTCGGCGTTCGGCGTGCCGGCGCGGATTTCCGCCACGGTCTACCCGGGCGGCAGCGGCATCGTCGACATCGAGCGTGAGGTCAACCTCGGCCAGCCGATTCACTCCAAAGGCGTGATGATCCTCACCGGTTATCTGGGCAGCCGTTACGCTCAGGAATTCCCGCTGGCGATTTCGGCAAGCATTGCGCTCGAGCAGTCGTACGGTTACGTCGACGGCGACAGTGCATCTCTGGGCGAGGCGTGCACGCTGATTTCGGCACTGTCGAAAACCCCGCTCAAGCAATGTTTTGCCATCACCGGTTCGATCAACCAGTTCGGCGAAGTGCAGGCAGTCGGCGGGGTCAACGAGAAGATCGAAGGCTTCTTCCGCCTCTGCGAAGCACGCGGCCTGACCGGCGAGCAGGGCGCAATCATTCCCCAGGCCAACGTCGCCACGCTGATGCTCGATGAGAAAGTCCTCGCCGCCGTGCGCGCCGGGCAGTTCCACGTGTATGCGGTGCGTCAGGCCGATGAAGCGCTAAGCCTGCTGGTGGGCGAGCCGGCCGGGGAGCCGAACGCCGATGGCGAATTCCCCGAAGGCAGCATCAATGCGCGAGTGGTCGAGCGCCTGCGCGATATCGCCGAGATGATCAGCGAAGAGGACTTGAAAGAGGCCGAGAAGGAACTGGCGCAGGAGGCTCTCGCCGAAGCCAAACCGGCCTGATCAGTTCACGCCAGACTCTGTGGGAGCGAGCCTGCTCGCCAAAGCGCTGTATCAGTCGACGAATGAGTTGGCTGATCCATCGTCTTCGCGAGCAGGCTCGCTCCCACAATGCTTTTCCAGATTGATCTCTGCGGTGATCTTCGGGGAATGTGCCACTACTCTGGCGCCAATATTCACACAATGACCATTCGGCGCCTTCTGGTTCCATTTGGCTTGCGCGGGACACTTTTCTTCTATTCTCAGGTCAAGGATATCGACAGTATCACTGGATCGAGCCAGTCCTCCCGTGGGGGCTGAATACCGGCTTTACCGAGGGTCGCCGCCATGTCGCGCAACCTCTGTCTCACCCGTCAATGCCTGGGTCTGGTGACCCGGATCGAATGCGCCGTCAAGCCGCTGGCCGGCGACAACGGCATGTGGACGCTGCTCTTCGCGGCCGGCATGGCCGGCGAACAACCTTCCGCGATCAAAGCCCAAGGCCCGTTTCACGGCCCGGTCGCGGCCGAGTCGATT
Organism: Pseudomonas sp. GXM4; assembly: GCF_008923895.1. Lineage (NCBI taxonomy): Bacteria > Pseudomonadati > Pseudomonadota > Gammaproteobacteria > Pseudomonadales > Pseudomonadaceae > Pseudomonas > Pseudomonas sp. GXM4. The sequence goes on along the minus strand of NZ_WBRZ01000130.1, from coordinate 9,962 downwards.
CTCGACACCATCGTTGAAAGCCTGACCTTGCATGGTTACGAACTGGCCGATGATCCGCAGATCTGGAGCCTGCACCTGCAAGCGCAGTTGCGGCAGATCAACGGCGGTCGTGGGCGCAGCCTCAACGGTTAAGGCGCCGTCTGGTCCACCGGCGCCTTGTCGAGCTTGACCTCAAAGCCGTATTGCACGGTGGCGAGGTCGGTGCGCTGATAGGTCTCCACGCGAGTCGGGCGACCATAAAAGTAGTGCACGCCGAGTAGCGCCGGGCCTTCTGCACTGGCGTCGTGGCTGACCGAAAGAATCTGCTTGAGGTAGTGGCCGCTGTCGTCCTTGACGAAGAAGCGCCACTCGTTGGCCGGGAAGGTTTTCAGGTCGACCACCAGCGTGTTGTCCTTGATCGCCAAGCCTTTGGGCAATGACTGCGCGTCGTAGGATTGCTTGGTCACTGTGGCCAGAAACAACGGCATCGAGCCCACGGCAATCGCCGGGGTTTCCGGAAACAGATTCAGATCATAAGTAATCGTCGCTTGCAGCGGATCGACCTGGTACGCCTCGGGCGGCAGTTCGATCGGCTCGTCGAGTTTGCCGCCGCGCTTTTCCGTGAAGAAGGTCACGGGACTGACGCCGGGGTTGAGTTCGTCGCCAAGCAATTCGTCATTGAAGGTGCGGCGGTGGGAAAACTCGATACGCGCCGCGCTCGGCTCTTCAACCGATTGATGAATGCGCACGCCGGCCTTCAATTGTTCCTCAGTCAGGTCCGCGCCTTTGAGCCAGTTGGCGGCGAGATCGTCATACACCACAACTGGCAGGTCCAGCGGCTGCACGGCTTTGGCCGTGGTGTGTGGATTGAAGGTGCGCACCGGCAGGTCCAGGGATTTGCGCGTCACTGTTGCCGAGGAGAAGTCGAGCACGCTGACTTCCAGTGTGTCGATCGGGCCGTGGAAATACACCTTGTTGTAGCGGCGTGGGTGGTCTTTCTCGAAGGCTTGCTGGTCGTCGCTGAGCTGTTTTTCCAGGGTGTCGCTCCAGCTCTTCTGCTTCTGTAACTGCGTCAGTTGCTTCTGGTAAAACTCGACCTGCTCCGGGCTTTCGTTGATCGAACCGGCGCGCACCAGGTATTGGCCACTGGCGTCGCGGGCCTGGACGATCAGCGGATTGATCCGGGTTTCGGCGACTTCTGCCGCCAGCGGCAGGCTGTTGCTGACTTCGACCTCGGCATAGTTCTTTTCCAGCTTGAGCAGTTTGACGCTGAGGTTGTCATTGGTGCGAGTCTGGCCGACGTCTTTCTGCGTCAGGTCAAAGCTGTACAAGCGCCGTGGCGCGATGACTTCGACCTGGCCTTGCAGGCTGACCGGTTGTGGCAGGCTTTTTTTGTCGACGTTCAGGCCATCGATGAACGGGTAGGTCACCGTCAGGTCGTCGGGATTGGTCACGTTGGAGCTGGACGGGCTGAGCTGAATGCCTGGATCGGTCTCCGACCACTCCGGCTGCCAGGCGATCACGCGTTTGTTGCTCAACGTGACCGAATGCCATTCGATGCCGTGCGGAAACAGAAAACCGCCGGGAATGTTCAGGTTGAATGGGAATACCGGCTGCAGATCGGTGAGGTAATCCGAGCTGGCGTCCTTGTGCAGCACGAACAGACCGTCGATGAAGGTATCGACCAGCGCTTGCGGGGTAGGGTAGTGCTTGAGCACGGCGAGGGCGTCTGCGCCGTATTCGGTATGCGGGGTGATGTCGTCGAGCTTGAGTCGGGCGCGTTCGAGCAACAGCAGCGAACCGCCGAGTTCGGTGATGGCGTCCTTGAGCTTGGGATCGCTGATCGTGTCCAGTGACTGTTCGAAGGTGGCGGTCTTTTCGTCAAGGTTGGCGACTTGCTTTTCATCGCCGGGCGAGCAACCGCCGATGAGCAAGGCGAGGCAGATTCCGGCAGTCGTCAAGGCTGATCGCACATCCATTTCCACGCGTCCTGTCCACTGTCATTGGGCTGTCAATGCTTTGGACACTAGCAGAAAAACTTTGTCACACACGCGCAGGTGGCGGATTTTCCGGCGGTTTCTGGCTGTCACAGCGGGCTGTTATACTCGCCGCCATTTCCAGCCCCTTGTGTGAGAGTCAATGGAACGCTTTATCGAAAATGCAATGTACGCCACCCGCTGGCTGCTGGCGCCGATCTACATCGGCCTGTCCCTCGGTCTGCTGGCGCTGGCATTGAAGTTCTTCCAGGAAATCATCCATATCCTGCCCAACGTCTTCGCCATGGCTGAATCGGATCTGATTCTGGTGCTGCTGTCGCTGATCGACATGGCGCTGGTGGGTGGTCTGCTGGTGATGGTGATGATTTCCGGCTACGAGAACTTCGTCTCGCAACTGGACATCGACGAAGGCAAAGAGAAGCTCAGCTGGCTGGGCACCATGGACTCGTCGTCGCTGAAGATGAAGGTCGCGGCGTCGATCGTGGCGATCTCCTCGATCCACTTGCTGCGCATCTTCATGGATGCCAAGAACGTCGATCCTGAGCATCTGATGTGGTACGTGATCATTCACATGACTTTTGTGGTGTCCGCGTTTGCCATGGGTTACCTGGACAAGGTCACCAAGCACTGATCAGCCGATCAAGGCAAAAAAACCGCCCGCCTGTTGCGAAACAGACGGGCGGTTTCGTTTGTGGCTTGTGCTTTCAAGCGCAGCGGCCTATGCCTGTAACGGTGCGATTCGCCACGGTGTGAGGTGCTTCCATGAACCTGCAAGAGTTGAACGCGTTTGCTGTTGCCAGGAAGGTCGACGAGTTGAACCTGATCTCCATGGAAGGGGGCATTTACCTGTTGGAAGCGAGGATGCATGGGACGGCGTATCCGTTGAGCGATCTCAAGGGCAATATGCTGACGCTGCGCTCAGTGGAGCACGCGCGGGATCTGCTGCATGCTTTCCCGGTGCTGCCATTCAACCTTGTGCACACCTCAGTCCATGACGAAATGTGCGGGCTGGTCGCTGACCTCGATGAAAGCCTGAAAGTGCCGCTCGCCTGGCGCTCGGCCCTGTAGCCCCGGCCCCAAGTCCGGGGTATCTGTGCTAGTCTGCTCGCCCTTTTGGTTCCGGGCGCGCCGGGACGCGCTGTGCACGCACGGCAAGTCCTGTGGCCGTCCGCACAGCGGAGCAGTGTCATGTCCGAAGTAAATCTGTCCACCGACGAAACCCGCGTCAGCTACGGTATCGGCCGTCAACTCGGCGACCAGCTGCGCGACAACCCGCCACCGGGTGTCAGCCTGGACGCGATCCTGGCCGGTCTGACCGACGCTTTCGCCGGCAAGCCAAGCCGTGTTGGCCAGGAAGAAATGTCCGCCAGCTTCAAGGTGATCCGCGAGATCATGCAAGCCGAAGCAGCGGCCAAGGCTGAAGCAGCGGCTGGCGAAGGCCTGGCCTTCCTCGCCGAAAACGCCAAGCGTGACGGCATCACCACCCTGGCTTCCGGCCTGCAATTCGAAGTACTGACTCAGGGCGACGGCGCCAAGCCGACCCGTGAAGACCAGGTGCGTACGCACTACCACGGCACCCTGATCGACGGCACTGTGTTCGACAGCTCCTACGAGCGCGGGCAGCCTGCAGAATTCCCGGTTGGCGGCGTGATCGCTGGCTGGACCGAAGCCCTGCAACTGATGAATGCCGGCAGCAAATGGCGCCTGTACGTGCCGAGCGAACTGGCTTACGGCGCACAAGGCGTGGGCAGCATCCCGCCGCACAGCGTTCTGGTGTTCGACGTCGAGCTGCTCGACGTTCTGTAATACCGAGCCTGCCTTGATGGCGGGCTGAAAAATGTGGGAGCGAGCTCGCTCGCGAAGGCGGTTTTTCAGTCGACTCATTCGTTGACTGATTTATCGCTTTCGCGAGCAAGCTCGCTCCCACAGGTTTTTTTAATGCTGCTCATATTTCGATCTTGTTGTGCAGCTCATTGGTCGGGCGCAACGCCCGGGCATAGCAGAACAGGAACAGATTGCGCACCAGCTCCTTGAGTACCAGCGGCTCGCTCGAATTGAGGCTGCTGACGTCCAGATCGCCTTGATCCTGCAGCTCATGCAACGCTTCTTCTTCAAGCACTGCGCAGACTTCGCCGGTTTCCCGATGGAGGATTCTGAGGTAAGGGTGTGGGCGATCCAGCCAGGCGTCGATCAAATAAGTCATGGGGCTCATCTCCTTGAAAAGTTTCAATGAGAATAATTCTTATTCATCAAATAGCAAGTGCCTATTGGCGTATCGTGGAGATTTCCGGGTAAAGGTTGTGTCAGGTCAAAATGACTGGCTGATGGCCATGCGCGGATTCATTGAGCCGAAGCGGGGAGGGCAAAGCTCCATCCCACGGCTGGCGCAGGATGGATGACGCAAGGCTCAGACTTTTCTGACGAACTCGGATTTGAGCTTCATCGGACCGATGCCGTCGATCTTGCAGTCGATGTCATGATCGCCATCGCACAGGCGGATGTTCTTGACCTTGGTGCCGACCTTGACCACCAGCGATGTGCCCTTGACCTTGAGGTCCTTGATCACGGTGATGGTGTCGCCGTCCTGCAGGACGTTGCCGACCGAATCTTTCTTCACGGCATCATCAGCCGCCACTTCGGCTTCGCCGCTGGCAGACCACTCGTGGGCGCACTCGGGGCAGACCAATTGGGTGCCGTCTTCGTAGGTGTATTCGGAATTGCATTTCGGGCAGGGTGGCAACGTGCTCACTAAGGTTCCTTGGGTATCAGGAGGGATAAAGGGCGCACATTGTATAGGGTTTTAGCTTTTCAGGCAGGCAAAAGCAAAAGATCGCAGCTTCGACAACCCCCGTAGGAGCTGCCGAAGGCTGCGATCTTTTGATCTTGTTTCAGCAATATCAGTGCGTGCGGGCGACGGCGAACTCGCTCAGCTCCACCAGCGCGTCGCGGTATTCGCTGGCCGGCAGCGCCTCGAGGCACTTGATCGCGCGGGCCACGTAATCGCGGGCCAGTTGCGCGGTGTACTCCAGCGAGCCGGACGCTTCGACGGCGATGCGGATGCTTTCGAGGTCTTCGATTCCGCCTTTCTGGATCGCCTGACGCACCAGTGCCGCCTGTTCGGCCGTACCTTCGCGCATGGTGTAGATCAGCGGCAGGGTTGGCTTGCCTTCGGCCAGATCGTCGCCGACGTTCTTGCCCAGGGTTTCTGCGTCGCCTTTATAGTCGAGCAGGTCATCAACCAGCTGGAACGCCACACCCAGGTGATCGCCGAACGTGCGCAGGGCTTCGCTCTGCTCGGCGGTCGCGCCAGCCAGGGCGGCGGCGCTGTGGGTAGAGGCTTCGAAGAGCATCGCGGTCTTGCCGCGGATGACTTCCATGTAGGTTTCTTCGCTGGTGCTGGCATCACGCACCTTGGACAGCTGCAACACTTCGCCTTCAGCGATGATCCGCGTGGCTTGAGACAAAATCTTCATCACCGGCATCGAGCCCAGTTCGACCATCATTTCGAACGAGCGCGAATACAGGAAGTCGCCGACCAGCACGCTCGGGGCATTGCCCCACATGGCGTTGGCGGTCGAGCGGCCACGGCGCATGCCGGACATGTCGACGACGTCGTCATGCAGCAGGGTCGCGGTGTGCAGGAATTCGATGGTGGCGGCCAGCAGGCGCATGTCGTCGCCTTCGCGACCCAGGGCCTTGCCACACAGCAACACTAATAAAGGACGCAGGCGTTTGCCGCCGGCCGACGTGATGTAATCGCCGATTTTCGATACCAGCGGCACTCGAGACGTCAGCTGCTTCTTGATGATGCCGTCGACGGCGCTAAAATCGTCCGCCACCGCGCGGTAGAAAGCTTGGGGTTGCATCAGCGAGAGTCGCTCCAGAAGGGTTGCGCGGCATGCTAGGACCCCCGTCCAGACCTGTCAAGGCGCGATGGACGGCCACTTGCGCGAGGCGGATTGCTTGCGTACAATCGCGCACCCTGAACTTCCTGGGCAGCACCTGCCTTACGCAATTGCACTTGGGCCGTTCCAGCCCCATGCAGCCATGCCAGCCAATACCTCTTCTTATAAAGAGCTGGGTGAGCAGGATTATCGGAGAAATACCATGTACGCAGTAATCGTTACCGGCGGTAAGCAATACAAGGTCGCTGAAGGTGAATACCTGAAGATCGAAAAACTGGAAATCGCTACTGGCGAATCCGTGACTTTTGATCGCGTTCTGCTGGTCGCCAACGGCGACGACGTGAACATCGGCGCACCAGTTGTTGCTGGCGCAACCGTCAAGGCTGAAGTGATCTCCCAAGGTCGTCACGATAAAGTCCGCATCATCAAGTTCCGTCGCCGTAAGCACCACATGAAGCGTATGGGCCACCGCCAGTGGTTCACCGAGATCAAAATCACCGGTATTCAGGCTTAATTACAGCCTAATTCCTCACTAGGAGAATTGAACTCATGGCACACAAAAAAGCTGGTGGTAGTACCCGTAACGGTCGCGACTCAGAAGCCAAACGCCTTGGCGTGAAGATGTATGGCGGCCAGGTCATCAAGGCCGGCAACATCATCGTGCGTCAGCGCGGCACCCAATTCCACGCTGGCTACGGCGTTGGCATGGGCAAGGATCACACTCTCTTCGCTAAAATCGAAGGCGTGATCAAGTTCGAAGTAAAGGGCGCCTTCGGTCGTCGTTACGTGAGCGTAATCGCGGCTTAATCGCGAGATCGCTGGAGAAGCCCTGTCTTGCGACGGGGCTTTTTCGTTTGTGGGGTGAGTCTCTTGCAAAGCTGTTTGTATGGGCTGTCGGCGTGCGATGCAGGTCGTGTCTTGGGGTCGCTGCGCTCATTTTTGCAAGAGTCTTATGTCTTGATTGTTTTTCGGCTCGTCCGTACGGCGAGAGGCGTTGGTTATGAAGTTTGTTGATGAAGTATCGATTCGCGTAAAGGCCGGTGACGGTGGCAACGGTGCCATGAGTTTCCGCCGAGAAAAATTCATTGAAAACGGCGGCCCGAACGGCGGTGATGGCGGTGACGGCGGTTCCATCTACATGATGGCCGACGAAAACCTCAACACCCTGGTCGACTACCGTTACACCCGTCACTTCGATGCCGAGCGTGGCTCCAACGGCGGCAGCACCGACTGCACCGGCAAGAAGGGCGAAGACCTGATCCTGCGCGTGCCGGTCGGCACCACCGTGATCGACTCTGCCACTCAGGAAGTCATCGGCGACCTGACCAAGGCCGGTCAGAAACTGATGGTAGTGCAGGGCGGCTGGCACGGTCTGGGCAACACCCGTTTCAAATCCAGTACCAACCGTGCACCGCGTCAGACCACGCCGGGCAAGCCGGGCGAGCAGCGCGACCTGAAACTGGAAATGAAAGTGCTGGCCGACGTCGGTCTGCTGGGCTTGCCGAACGCCGGTAAAAGTACCTTTATCCGTTCGGTCTCGGCCGCCAAGCCGAAAGTCGCCGACTACCCGTTCACCACACTGGTGCCGAACCTGGGTGTGGTCAGCGTCGATCGCTGGAAAAGCTTCGTCATTGCCGACATTCCGGGTCTGATCGAAGGCGCTTCCGACGGTGCCGGCCTGGGCATTCGCTTCCTCAAGCACCTGGCGCGTACGCGTTTGCTGCTGCACCTCGTCGACATGGCGCCGCTGGATGATTCCAGTGCTCCGGACGCGGCTGAAGTGATCGTCAACGAGTTGATCAAGTTCAGCCCGTCGCTGGCCGAGCGTGATCGCTGGCTGGTGCTGAACAAGTGCGACCAGATTCTTGAAGAAGAGCACGATGCTCGCGTCAAGGAAATCGTTGATCGCCTGGAATGGACCGGTCCGGTGTACGTGATCTCGGCCATCGCCAAGATCGGTACCGAGCGTCTGTGCCACGACATCATGCGTTACATGGAAGACCGTGCCGATCGCCTCGCCGCAGATCCTGCATACAAGGAAGAGCTGGCTGATCTCGATCAGCGCATCGAAGACGAAGCTCGCGCGCAGTTGCAGGCGCTGGACGACAAGCGTGCCCTGCGTCGCAGCGGCGTGAAGTCGGTCCATGACATCGGCGACGATGACTGGGACGAAGAAGATGTGGATGACGAAGACGGTCCGGAAATCATTTACGTGCGTGACTGATCCGTTGCGATAAACTTGAACGCCGCTCAATCGAGCGGCGTTTTAGTATCCGGAAATCGATCGTTGGTCAGCAATCGCCACGATTAACGTCACGGGCAGTGCCAGGTCGCGCTGCCCTCAAGCTAAGGTTGAAGATGATGCGGAGCAAGGTGACAGGTGCGCAGCGTTGGGTCGTGAAGATCGGCAGCGCTTTGCTGACAGCTGACGGCAAAGGGCTGGATCGCGCGGCAATGAGTGTCTGGGTCGAGCAGATGGTGGCGCTGCATGAGGCGGGCGTCGAGTTGGTGCTGGTGTCCTCCGGGGCAGTGGCGGCCGGCATGAGTCGCTTGGGCTGGACCGCACGACCCAGTGCCATGCACGAGCTCCAGGCGGCCGCTGCAATCGGTCAGATGGGGTTGGTGCAGGCGTGGGAGTCGAGCTTCGCCGAGCATGGCCGGCACACTGCGCAGATTCTCCTGACCCACGACGACCTGTCCGACCGCAAGCGCTACCTCAACGCCCGCAGTACCTTGCGTGCGCTGGTCGAGCTGAAAGTCATTCCGGTGATCAACGAAAACGACACTGTGGTCACCGATGAAATCCGTTTTGGCGACAACGACACGCTGGCGGCGCTGGTGGCCAATCTGGTCGAGGCCGATCTGCTGGTGATCCTTACCGATCGCGACGGCATGTTCGACGCTGATCCGCGCAACAATCCCGATGCGCAGCTGATTTATGAAGCGCGCGCCGATGATCCGACGCTGGATGCGGTTGCAGGCGGTACCGGTGGTGCGCTGGGGCGCGGCGGCATGCAGACCAAGTTGCGTGCGGCACGCCTGGCAGCGCGTTCCGGTGCGCATACCATCATCGTCGGCGGGCGCCTTGAGCGTGTGCTCGATCGCCTGAAGGCGGGCGAGCGCATTGGCACGCTGCTATCGCCGGAGCGTGGCATGCTCGCGGCGCGCAAGCAGTGGCTGGCCGGTCATCTGCAAACCCGTGGCACTCTGGTGCTGGATGAGGGAGCGGTGTCGGCGTTGTCCAAGGGCAACAAAAGTCTGCTGCCGGTGGGGGTGAAGCTGGTTCAAGGCAGTTTCCGTCGCGGTGAGATGGTCGTCTGCATAGCGCCGGATGGTCGGGAGATCGCTCGGGGTCTGGCCAATTACAGCGCCCTGGAAGCGCAAAAAATCATCGGTCAGTCGTCGGATGCGATTGTCGGTTTGCTCGGTTACATGGCGGAGCCGGAACTGGTTCACCGTGACAACCTGATTCTGGTCTAAGGAAAATTCGATGCGTGTAGCGAAAGGATTGTTGGGCCTGCTGATGGCCATGCCATTGCTGGCCTCGGCCGAGGAAATCGGTCAGGTGTCGACGGTGTTCAAGTTTGTCGGGCCGAATGACCGGATCGTGGTCGAGGCGTTCGATGATCCGAAAGTCGAAGGCGTGACCTGCTACCTGTCACGCGCCAAGACTGGTGGAGTGAAGGGTGGTCTCGGTCTGGCCGAGGATCGTGCTGAGGCGTCGATCGCTTGTCGCCAGGTCGGGCCGATCAAGTTCAAGGGTGAGCTGAAGGATGGCGATGAGGTGTTCAAGGAGCGCACTTCGCTGGTGTTCAAGACCATGCAGGTGGTGCGTTTCCTCGACAAGAAGCGCAACACGCTGGTGTACCTGGTCTACAGCGATCGCTTGATCGAGGGCAGTCCGCAGAATGCGGTCACGGCCATCCCGATCCTGCCGTGGGTGCCGGTCCAGCAATAAGCGTCATCAATCCGAACTGTGGGAGCGAGCCTGCTCGCGAAGAGGTCATGTCGGTCGATAGAAATATCAACTGGCAGATCGCATTCGCGAGCAGGCTCGCTCCCACAGTTTTTTGCCTGTAGC
>NZ_WBRZ01000013.1:0-46351 GCF_008923895.1 Pseudomonas sp. GXM4 | reverse complement strand
GGAATTCGTTCCCCATGTGGGAGCGAGCCTGCTCGCGAATGGTGCCACCCGGTCTACAGCGGCAGATGGCCTAACGGCAACGCGCCCGGCGCTTTCACTGTGTGAATGGCAAAGTTGCTGCGAATATCGCTCACCCCCGGCAGCTTCAGCAGGTGCGCGCTGACAAAGCGGTCATAAGCGCGCAAGTCAGGCACCACTACCTGCAACAAAAAGTCCGATTCGCCGGACACCAGAAACGCTGAGACCACCTCAGGCAGCGCAGTAACAGCGGCATAAAAAGCCTCGGCGCGTTCTTCGTTGTGCCGCTCGACCTTGACCCCGACAAACACCGTCAGCCCCAGCCCGACTTCATCGCGATCCAGATTAGCCTGGTAGCCTCGGATCACCCCCGCCTCTTCCAGCATGCGCACCCGGCGCAGACACGGCGAAGCCGACAGGCCGATTTCTTCTGCCAGCTCGACATTGCTCAAGCGCCCGTTGCGTTGCAGCGCGGCGAGAATCTTGCGGTCATAGGCGTCGAGTTTCATCTTTGGCAGATCCCGATAGTCTGACGGTTGAAAACCAGCAGGTTATGCCAAAGCTGCGAACAATTGAAGCCGACTACGCAAGCACCTGCCCTGCCCTCTCGCTCTAGACTGGCCCGAGCAAATCGACATCAAAAAGGGGTGTGATGTGGCAAGTCTGTGGCTGTTTATCCTGACGCTGGCGGTAGTCCTGCTACTGCCGGGACCAGACATGATCCTGCTGTTGCAAACCGGTGCGCGGCAAGGTCGAGCTGCGGCGCTGGCCACGGCGTTGGGTTTGGCCATCGCCCGCGCCTGCCACGTGGCACTGGCGGCATTGGGGCTGGCGGCGCTGTTCAAAACGGCGCCGTGGACCTTTGACGTGGTGCGCATCGCCGGCGCGGCCTATCTGATGTGGATCGGCATCCAGTGTTTTCGCAGCTCGCTGGTGCCGAGCCTGCAAGCCCAAGAGCAGGCGCCTGCCCAAGACCAGTGGCGCGGTGCGATCCGTCGCGGTTTGCTGACCAACCTGCTCAATCCCAAGGCGTTGCTGTTCTGCTCAGTGCTGTTGCCACAGTTTATCGTCAGCGGCGGCGCGCCGGTGCTGACGCAGTTCGCCGTGCTCGGCCTGGTGCTGGTCAGCGTCGGCCTGCTGTTCGACAGTGTTGTCGCCATGACCGGCGCGGCACTGGGCCGTTGGCTGCAACACAGTCCGACCGCCCAGCGCATTCAGCAATGGCTGTTCGGCAGTCTGTTGATTGGCTTCGCCGTACGCCTGAGCTTCATTCAACAGGCCTAGCCTTTGAACACCTTGCGCTGACGACGGGTGATCAGCAGTAGCGCAGCAACAGCGACCAGGATAACCGCGCCGATCTGCACCGGCCACTTGTACGGCCGCAGCGTCCCACGCACGGCATCGGTCACCTGGGTGACGTAGCGCTTGTCGGCATTCTCAAAATCCGGGTACGGGCATTGATTGCCGAAGTCTTGCGCCCACGGCACATAAGGGCCTTCCTTGACGTAGCGCTGATACAGCGCACTCTGGTCTTCAAGGCTGCTGTTCCAGCCGGCGGCATTGCACAACACCGCAGCAAACGCCTGACTGGTGTGCGGCAAGTTATCGGCGGCGCGACTGGCCAGTGCCGTGGCGACAAAACGATAGTGATAACGCTGATCCGGTTGCGCGGCGCTGGCCTGCTGGCGCTGCACTTCCACCGTGGAAATCAGCGGGCCGACATCCAGCTTCGTGCTCTCCAGCGTGTAATTGCCGCCGAAGGTGGCGTAATCAGGGGCCATCTCATAACCGAGGATGTCCATGCCCCACTCCCGGGCCGTCCATGCGGCGTTGTACAACGCACTGGCGCGTTTGCTCGGCCACCACGCCGACTCGGCCTTGAGCCGTTGCTCGCCATAGAGCCGGGCCTTGTGCCGCAGATCGTCACTGGCGAAATAACCGACCGCTTCCTCGTAACGGCCCTCACGCAGCAAGCGCCGACCGAGCAAATTGCGCAGATTGGCGGCCACCGACAGCGGCACATAGTTGTCGCGCTCCTGCTGCGTCAATGGCGGCGGCGCCGGCACATTCTCATCGACGTACTGCTTGAGCTCATCGACCGTCAGCACCCGCTCGGCAACGGTGGCGGCATCGAACCAGTAAAGGCTGTTGCTGCGATACAGCTGCACGAACGCTTGCAGGTATTCGCCGCGTTGCAGCGCCAGGATCGCGCTTTCGCCCTCCACCCGGCATTTTGGCTGTACCGTTTCAAACGCCCAGTCCGGCGTGCGGCGATAACCCCAGTCTTCATTCTGCGGAAAGGCCTGGGCGGCTTTGGCGTAAGCGGCGGCAGCGGCAGTCGTGTCGCCGTCACGCACTGCCAGTTTTGCCCGCAGCCACCAGGCCAGCCCGCCGTCGCCGGCGTTTACCAGAAACGCCTTGGCAGACGCGTAGTCGCCCTGTTGATAACTCATCGCCGCCAGTCGATCGGCATTGTCGAGGCTGCCACGGGTGCTGTTTTGCAAGAGTGTGACGAGTTTCTCTTCATTCGGCGGCTGCTCACCGAAAGACCAGCCCTGACGGCTGACCAGCGACGCCGTGACCAGTTGCTGCACCGCTGGCTGCTGCAGTAGTTTGGCCAGCTGAGATTCCGGCAATTCGGCCAGTTCGTTCATCAGTTGCTTGAGCGAGGTGTAACCGACGGCCGAACCGTGCAGGTTCTGTGCTTCGTACAGTTCGATGGCGCCGCTCCAGTCGCCCGCGCTGCGCAACACCCGCGCTTCTTCACCAAGGCTGGCAACGCCCAGTTCCAGTGGATCGCTGAAGCCGTCGATGCTCAGTTGCCGTGCCTGGCGAAAGGCATCGCGCGCCTGCTCCAGCGCTTCGATGCGATCGTGCGCCTCGTTGCTCATGGCAAAGGCGATGCGCCCGAGGGAATACGCCGCCCACGTGCTGCGCAAAGGACGCTGGTCCACCGGCAGCGCCAGCACTTTGTTGAAATACTCCGTGGCCAATTGATGGTCGCCGGTGGCAAAGGCCACGGCGCCGGCGACATACAAACGGATTTCCGCCGGCAGACCGGCGCCCTGCTCCTCGGCCTGACGCGCATCGCTGAGCCCGCGCAGGCGCTTGACCACCGCGTATTGCTCGGCGCTCAGGCCAACCTGCTCAGCCTGTTCGCGCGCCAGTTCTGACGCGTTGTCTTCGGCATAATCGTTGGGGTTGTGGGTCGCCGCTGTGACATTTTTCAGCCCGGCAATGGTTTTACCGAGGCGACTGACTTCGAAGCTGAAACTGCCTTCGGGCAAATCGGCCAAGGTCTGCGCGCGGTTGTCGAGCAGGCGCATCGGGAAGTCCGGGCCGCAGGCCAGCGCCGAACCCAGCGGCAGGCTGAGGCTCAGGCAGAGCAGATGGCGGGGCCAGTTACGGGTCAACATGCGAACCTCCTTGATCAATATATGCACAACGCGCCCAACCGACAGCGCGCTGTCCGCCCGCCGGCAAGCGGCCGTCACGCAGGCGGGTGAAGGTAAGCAGATTGGCACTTTGTTGCAACGAGTAACCGGCGAGCGCATCGGCACCTGCACAATCCTGCGCCTTTAGCGTGATTTGTGCGGGCCACGGGCTGTCGAGATTGCCGTGGCTTTCGAGCTGGATGTCATAGAGACCGCCCTGCTCTTTGAATGACAGGCGCAACTGACTGTTCAGCACATCTCCGCGAGCCACCGCGCGTAAAGTAGTCAGGCTCCAGGCGCGACGATCGTTGGCCAGCGGCAGGCGAAACCAGATCAGCCCGGCCAGATGCTCGAGCGGATCCTCGCGCAAAGTCTTGGCCAATTGGCTGAGTTGCAGCGGATCGGCGAGCAACTCCCGGCGCTGCCCGCCGCGCTCCAGTTGCACTTCGCTTTCCACTACCGGCGCGCCACCGTCATCGCTCAACAGCGCAACGCCGTAGGCCGGCAGCGCCAGATAGAAGGGTTTGTCGCTGATACGTGCCCAGGCCTTGGCCCATCTCAACGCCTGCTCGGGATCGAACAGACCCAGTCGCGGATCGCTCACGGCGTGGACTTGCAGCACGCTGCTGTCGACGCTTTGCAACAGCGCCGGCAACTGCGCGCTATCGAGCCAGGCCGGTAGCGCGGTGATGCTCAAAGGCAACGATGGCGGCAAGGCCGCACGCAAATTTTTGAGGAATTCAGCGTACGCCGGCAGCCGCGCGTTGCCGGCATCGTGGTCGATTTCGATACCGTTCAGCGTAAGGCCTTGCGCTTGCCAATCGGCAATGATCTGCAGAATCTGCGCGGTGACCTGCTGCTGGTCCAGTGACTGCAGCTGACCATCGAGGCGAATCACTGCGATCAGAGGGCGACCATCGGCTTTCAACAAGGCTGGATCAACCCGCGCCCGGCTCCAGCGCTCGCCAGGAAAGGCCTGCAATGCCAGCACGCGCAGCGTCGAGAAATCGTCGTGGCTGTTACGCAGTGCCGGTTCATGGGCAGGTGTCCATTGGCGCTGCCAGACGTAGAGTTGCTGGTCGAGGGCCGGCGCGACGTGTTGCTCGCAACCTGCCAGCAAGACGCTAAAGATCAGACCCGCAATAAACCGCATACCTTGGAAATCCCTGAAACCACAGGGCTGCAAGGTTACACAAAACCCTGCGCAGACGATCAGGGTTTGCGCGCGATAATCACCTGACTCTTGGCCACCACCGCATCCAGCGCCTGCTTGATCTGTGCACCGCGCGGGGAATCCAGCACCGCTTGCCACGTGTTGGCCCAGTGCTCGAGCATCGGGTGATCGGGGTTGCTGAGATCGACCTTGGCTTCCCAGAACAACATCATCCACATCGACCAGTAGAAGCCATATTGGCTGTGGCTGATGATCTCCAGCCCGGCCTCGCTGACCATGGCCTTGAACTGGTCTTCGCTGATGATGCGTATGTGGTTGGGTTTCTGAAAATACTCCGGCGCGGCGATGTCCTTTTGCAGGTCCTCGGAGCTGGGATGCGGCACGCTCAGCAGATACAACGCGCCCGGTTTACCGACACGCACCAGCTCGGCAAGAAACTGCGCGGGATCATCAACGTGCTCGATCACCTCGGTGGAGACCACACGCGTTGCCGTTGCGTCGGCAATCGGTAGCGGGTTGCAGTCGGTAACGTGGCATTCGATGTCCCGGGCCGGCGTGTCGCTCAGACGCTGGCGGGTGGCTTCGACCTTGGCCGCATCGATATCGGCAAGAATGATCTTCGCCCCGCGCATACCGCAGAAGTGCACGTTGCCGCCATCACCGCAACCGACATCAAGCAACGTGTCGTCAGCACTCACAGCGAATCCCGTATACAGCTCGTGGGTTGCCTGGTTGTACCAGCCGCTGAGTTTCGCGTCGTAAAGGCCGAGCGAGAACGGATCAACCTTGTCGGCAACCGCAGCGACCGGTTCTGCTGCAGTCTGTGCAGGCGTTATCGCCGAGAGTTTCTTCAAAAAGCTCAGCATGAGGTGGCTCCGGTGGAGGTAACAGCAGTTCGGGAAGCATTGAGGCGCTTGACCAGTGCAGCACCGCGATTGCGCATCGGCATTTCGACCAAGCGATAGTTGAGTTCGCTGAGCAGCGCGATCAGGCCAAAGGCAATCAGCACCGTAAGGATGGGATGTCCGGCCGGGCTCGGCAGACCGCTGCCCTGCAAGCGAAAGATCAGCTCACGCAGCAGCAGATAAGCGGGGATGTGGATCAGGTAGATGCCGTAGGAGCGGCTGCCGATCCAGGCCAGGCAGCGCTGAATGCGTCCGGCAGGCATCAGGTAGTCACGGTTGTACGAGGCGATCCAGACCAGCAGCGCACTGAGCACGGCGATCGAACCGATGCGGAAACTGGCCAAGGTAAAACGGTCGGTCGCCATGAAGCTCAACAGCGCTGCAATGACAATCAAGGCTGAAATGCCAAGCCATGGTCGGCGCAAGAACGAGGGCTGCCAGCGCTGATAACCCGGCTGCGCACTCCACATCGCCAACAGTACGCCAAGGGCCAGCGCGTCGGTGCGCACTACCATCAGCAACGGCGTGCGCACGGTCAGAATCTGCACCGCGACCAGCGCCAGCAATGCCCAGATCAGGTGTCGGCGAAACAACAGGATCAGCAAAGGAAAGAGCAGATAGAACTGCTCCTCCAGCGCCAGGCTCCAGTAAACGAAACTGCTGCCATATTCGTATTGGAAGAAGCTGTCGGCGAAGCGGAAATTGGCGTATTGCAGCACCCCGGCCAGGGTCGCCTGAAGATTGGCGGATAGCGTGCCGAACGCACCGGATCGATTGAAAAACATACAAGCCAGCAGGATCAGCGCCAGCCACAGCCAGGCTGAAGGCAGCAACCGAAAAGCCCGGCGCAGCCAGAAATGGCGTACATGTTGCCAGCGCTCCCGGCCCGTCGTGCAGCCTTGCAGCACCGGGATCAAGCTCCGGGCGATGACAAAACCAGAGATCGCAAAAAACAGGTCAACGCCCCACCACGTCTGCGCCCATTCGTGGATCCGGGCCAGCGACGGCACCGGGTCGGTGAACAGATTGTCCGCCAGATGGTGGAACAACACCGCGAGCACCGCGACCGCACGCAGGACTTCAACGTCCATGATGCGCTTGGCGTTCATGCCTGGGGGGCTTCCAAGGCAGGCGCACGATGCTCGAACAACTGCGTCAGAAACCCTCGCAAACGCTGTTCAGCCACAGCCTGGCTGCAGAACGCCTGCAAACTGTCGACTGCCTGCGCGGACATATCGGCATAGCGCTGCGGCTGGTTTTTCGCGACGTCATAACTGGCCCGATAGGCCTCGCATAACGAGGTCCAGTTGGTCACGTAACGCAGGGTTCTAAAGGCCTTGCGCGGGTCGTGAGGCCAGGCTGTCAGCTCATCCGTGGACTCGATCAGAAAGGCATTCGCGGTGCTCAGGTAATCGATCATCGCCGTGGTACGCGGCGCGACCGCCGGCTTGCCGCAGGACATGAACTCCATCAGCGGCAGGCACTGCCCTTCACCGTACGAGGTGTTGACCACATACCGCGTGGCCTGCACCAGTTGCTCGTAGTCCGGATCGGCGAGGTAGCCGTAGATCAGAACGATCCGGCAGCGATAAGACTGGTTTTTGTACAAGTGATGAAGAATATCGCTGAGCGCTTCTTCGGCGTCATGGTGAGTGAGCTTGAGCACCAGCGTCGCGTCTTCGACATCGCGGAAACACACACAGAACGCACTGAGCATGTCTTCCCAGTTCTTGCGCCCGTCACCGGGATTGAACACCGAGGTGTAAACCACACCGTCAAGCATCAGCGTCTGTTCGGAGGCCGGCGCGGCGAAGTCGATGCCGTCGCCGCTGCGCAGGTGCGCCGGCCCGAATGCATTCAGATTGAGGGTGCGGCTGTCCGCGACCAGGCCTTTGATCGTCAGGCTGTACGCGGCGGCCAGCGCTTGCTCGGGCATCTTCGCGCCACGGGCCGCAAAACGGTCCCAGACCGGCGCCGGCACCGCGACGATCGGGTACTCGGCACCCATGGCCTCACGCACGGCGTTGACCGTATAACTGGAATGGGTAATCGCCGCCCCGCAGGCATGCAAGACGCTACGCCAGTCGTTGCGCGGCTCGCCCGCGAAGGCTTCGTTGGGGATCGTGCTGAACTCCCACGCAAACACCGGCAGCGTCGGACAGGCCAGGTGAACGGGGGTGCGATGCGGCGGCGAGAACGACAGAAACACGCAAGGCTCGCCACGGCTCAGGCATTCCAGATACAGCGCATCGACTTCTGTCTGCGGATCGGCCACTTCCACCACCCGACCGATGCGTTCGAGCACCGGACGATATTCCTTGAGCACGAAGTAATAGCTGTACTCCGAACGCCCGAGGTTCTGCGCAATGGTGTGCCGGTTGGTTTCCGAATGAATGATGATCAGCATGAGGCGTTATCCGTCACAGGCGCAGCATCGGTGGGGCCTGCTGTCAGCGCAAAGAACTCCGCGAGCCGTCTGCGCACCGGCGCGAAGGCGCAGTATTGCTGCATGCGCGCGACGGCGGCGGCAGACATCCGCTGATACTCCTGCGGCTGAGCCTTGGCCATTCGATAGCTGTTTTCGTAGGCGTTTTTCAGCGAGCCCCAGTCGGGGCGGTGCCGCAGCGTGCGGTAGATGATCCGCGTGTCCTGCGGCCAGATCGTCAGCTCTTCACTGGACCTGACCACGAACGCCACCGAGTCATCGATGTAATCTTCCATCGCCGTGTGATCGGGGGCGATCACCGGTTTACCGCTGGACATGAACTCCATCAAGGGCAGGCATAGCCCTTCGCAACGTGACGCGTTGACGTAGAAACTGGCCGCCTGATAGAGCCTGGCGTACTGCGCGTCGTCGAGGTAACCGTGCATCACCACGACCCGACAGGCGAACGGTGTGAGTTGCGCCAGCAGGGTCATCAACTCGCTGTAATAGGACGCCAGATCATTCTGGGTGATCTTGAGCACCAGCGTCGCGTCGGGCGTTTCGCGGAACGCCCAGCAGAATGCGCTGATCAGTCGATGCCAGTTCTTGCGGCCATCCTTGGGGTTGAATACCGAGACATACACCACACCCTCAATTGTGGTTTCGACCACCGATGAGGTGTCCGGCAGATCGAGTGGCGCCGGTTCGATCACGGGCACCGGCGCAGCGCCGCACACCTCAGGCCAACGCTGTTGCAGCCAGCCATGCAGAGCGTCCGGCAGCAGATCGCGAATGCCTTCCCAGTACCAGTTGTGCAGAAACTTCACCCGCGGCACCGGTTCCGCCTGTTCGCGTCCCAAGTCCAGCGCCCACAGCCGCAGGTAATGTCGAGCGATGACCAGTCGGCGTTTGAACGTCAACGGTGGCGGGCGCGCGGCTTCAATTGCTGCGGCCAGTGCAGCCTGCTCTTCAAGGCTGATTGGCGTCGGGATCAGCGCATCGGCTGACAAGCCGAGGGTGCGCGAATCGAACATGCACCCCTTGATTGCCAGTGCAGTGCCCGGGTTGACCGGCATCGGTTGGTGTTGCTGACGAATCGTTGCGAAGCTGTCCCACAACGGCGTCGGCAAAACCAGCACCGGAAACGCTTCGCCCATGGCGCGGCGGATGGCCGTTGCCGTGTGGGTCGACAGGGTGATGACCCGACCGTGGCGCGCGAGCATGCGTGTCCAGTCCTGACGCGGATCGTCGTCCCACTGTTCATCGGGGATCGAATCGAACTCCCAGGCCACCACGCAAATCGTCGGGCATTGCAGATCAACCGGAGTTTTCTGCGGCGGGGTGAAGGACAGGAACACACTGTCTTCGCCAGCGGCGAGCAATTGCCGGTAAATCACATCGACGTCGGCGACAGATCCGGCCACGTGCACGCGCCCCAGGCTTTCCAGCACCGGGCGATAGGCTTTGAGGACAAAGTAATAGCTGTATTCCGGACGCCCGAGACTGGCACTGATG
The DNA here is from genome assembly GCF_008923895.1 of Pseudomonas sp. GXM4. Lineage (NCBI taxonomy): Bacteria > Pseudomonadati > Pseudomonadota > Gammaproteobacteria > Pseudomonadales > Pseudomonadaceae > Pseudomonas > Pseudomonas sp. GXM4. The sequence continues at coordinate 36,880 of NZ_WBRZ01000013.1, read as the reverse complement.
GAGCTGTCGTTGACGTCCGAATAGAGAATGAAATTCATGGCATCCCACGATGAAGCACCATCCCGGCGACTTCATGCTATGACGGCCGCGCGGCGGATCGGGTCGGCAGGGCCGGCACTCGTCCGTCATCATCGGGCACGTCTCTGTTCTTGTTTTAGTGGTCAGTTTCACCCCGCGTCGCGGCGTCCGGAAAACAACCGGCCAACTCGCGACGAAGGCCATTCTAAACACATCCATCGCGAGTCCGGGAACCGCCGGGCGAGAATAAATCGGACTATGCTGACGAGAACTGACCAGTCACGGTTTGCCCGGTTGAAATTGCCGAGCAATTGGCACAGATTGGCAATCAAACAACTACAACAACGGCTTCGCCTGCTGTTTCACCGGATTTTTCCTCCGGTCTGACAGGGCTTTCCTCAAAGCGTGCAAGGAAAGCGGCGCGAGTCATGACCAAGGGGTCGCTGTTTGAAAAAACGTCTGTTCGTCACGGGCCTCAGCGGCTTCGTGGGACAACACATTCAGTCTCGTCTGGCGTCGCCGGGCTCGTCGTGGGAGCTGCTGCCTGCCGCATCGGCCTACGACCTTACGAACGCCGACAGCCTCATCGACCTTTGGCCCGAGATGCCGGATGCAGTCATTCATCTGGCCGGCCAGACCTTCGTGCCGGAAGCCTTTCGTGACCCGGCCCGCACCTTCGATATCAATCTTTTCGGCACCCTCAACCTGCTGCAGGCGCTCAAGGCTCGCGGCTTTTCCGGCACTTTCCTGTACGTCAGCTCCGGCGACGTTTACGGGCAAGTCGCCGAAGAGCATCTGCCAATCACCGAGCAACAACCGCCGCTGCCGCGCAATCCTTACGCGGTGAGCAAACTTTCAGCGGAGTTCCTCAGTTTGCAATGGGGCCTGAGTGAAGGCTGGCCGGTGCTGGTGGCGCGTCCGTTCAACCATATTGGCACCGGGCAAAAAGACAGCTTCGTCATCGCCAGCGCCGCCCGGCAGATCTGCCGTATCAGACAGGGTCTGCAAGCGCCGCAATTGCAAGTCGGCGATATCGACGTTACGCGGGATTTTCTTGATGTCGGCGACGTGATCGCAGCGTATTTCGCCCTGCTGGAAAACGGCGCACCGGGGCAGGTCTACAACATCTGCTCGGGCCGCGAGCAAAGTATTCGCAGCCTGATCGAGCAATTGGCCGATCTGGCCGAAGTCGACGTAGAACTGGTGGCGGATCCGGCGCGCATGCGGCGCGCCGACCAGCGCCGCGTCTGCGGCAGTCACGCAAAACTGGCCAGCGCCACAGGATGGGCGCCAGCCACCACCACACAACAATCCCTGCGGGCGATCCTGTCCGACTGGGAGACGCGAGTACGACAACAATGACAAAAAGTGCACTGATTACCGGGATCACGGGCCAGGACGGCGCCTATCTGGCCAAACTGCTGCTGGACAAGGGTTACAAGGTTCACGGCCTCGTCGCCCGGCGCAGCAGCGATTCACGCTGGCGCCTGCGCGAGACGGGTATCGAAGCCGATATCGTCTACCTCGACGGCGACATGGCGGACGCCTGCTCGGTACAGCGTGCGGTAATCAAATCGGCACCGGACGAGGTCTACAACCTCGCCGCACAGAGTTTTGTCGCCGCCTCGTGGGATCAACCGGTGACCACCGGCATCGTCGATGGGCTGGGCGTGACACACCTGCTCGAAGCGATCCGTCAGTTCAGTCCGCACACGCGTTTTTATCAGGCCTCGACCAGCGAAATGTTCGGCCTGATCCAGGCTGAGCAACAGGACGAGAACACGCCGTTCTACCCGCGCAGCCCTTACGGCGTGGCCAAGCTCTACGGACACTGGATTACCGTCAACTACCGCGAAAGCTTCAACCTGCACGCCAGCAGCGGCATCCTCTTCAACCATGAATCACCGCTGCGCGGCATCGAATTCGTCACCCGCAAAGTCACTGACGCCGCCGCGCGCATCAAGCAGGGCAAACAGCAGGAGCTGGCGCTGGGCAACATCGACGCGAAACGCGATTGGGGCTTTGCCGGCGATTACGTCGAAGCCATGTGGCTGATGCTGCAGCAGGACAAACCCGACGACTTCGTAGTCGCCACGGGCGTCACCACCACGGTGCGCGAGATGTGCCGCATTGCCTTCGATCACGTCGGCCTTAACTACCGCGATTACGTGAAGATCGACCCGGCGTTCTTCCGCCCGGCCGAAGTCGAAGTGCTGCTCGGCAACCCGGCCAAGGCCCAGCGTGTACTGGGCTGGAAACCGAAAACCGACCTGGATACCTTGATCCGCATGATGATGGATGCGGACATGAAACGCGTCGCCAAGGAGTAGGCCATGCTGATTCCGGTGATTCTGTCCGGCGGTGCCGGCACCCGTTTGTGGCCGGTGTCCCGCGAGGGCCACCCCAAGCCGTTCATGACCCTGCCCGACGGCCAGTCGCTGCTTGGCAAGACCTACCAGCGCGCGGCGGCGTTGCTGGACGGCTGGGGCGACATCGTCACCGTGACCAACCGCGAGTATTACTTCCAGAGCAAGGATCACTATTGCGCAGCTCAGGTGTCGCGCCATCGCGGACACTTTCTGCTGGAGCCGAGCGGGCGCAACACCGCACCGGCGATCGCAGCAGCAGCACTGTCATTGCAGGCGCTGCACGGTGACGACGCAATCATGGTGGTGATGCCGGCCGATCACTTGATCGTCAATCAGGACGCCTTGAAGAGTGCGGTCGAGCACGCAGTGAATCTGGCGAAGGACGGTTATCTGGTGACCTTCGGCGTGGTCCCTACCGCGCCGGAAACCGGCTTCGGCTATATCGAGACCGGTGCGCCGCTGGATGCCAAGGGTGCGGCCAAGGTGCAGCGTTTCGTCGAGAAACCCGACCTGCAGACCGCCACGCATTACCTTGAGAGCGGCAACTTCCTGTGGAATTCGGGGATGTTCTGCTTCACCACCGCGACGCTCATTGCCGAACTGCAACTGCACGCACCCGAGTTGCTGGAACAGACCCGCGCCTGCATGGCCATCAGCGCACCGGTCGAAACGGTCGGTTGCCTGCAACAGGAGTTGTCACCGGCCCTGTTTGCCGAAATCACTGACATCTCCATTGACTACGCACTGATGGAGCGCTCGGAAAAAGTCGTGGTGATACCTGCCGGTTTCGACTGGAGCGACATCGGTTCGTGGAACGCGGTCGCCGCGCTGATTCCCGCCGACGCCGACAACAACCGCGCCAGTGGCGAAGCGATCTTCATCGACAGCCACAACAACTTCGTGCAGAGCGAAGGCCGGCTGGTGGCAACCGTCGGTGTGGATAACCTGATCATCGTCGACACCGCCGATGCGGTGCTGGTGGCCCATGCCGACCGTGCACAAGATGTACGCCGCGTGGCCAAGCAACTCAAGGACAAGTCCCACGAAGCCTATCGCCTGCATCGTACGGTCAGCCGTCCTTGGGGCACCTATACCGTTCTGGAAGAAGGTCCGCGTTTCAAGATCAAGCGCATCGTGGTCAAACCCGGTGGCAAATTGTCGTTGCAGATGCACCATCACCGCAACGAGCACTGGGTGGTGGTCGAAGGCATGGCCAAGGTCACCAACAACGGTTCCGGCACGACTCTGGTGGCGAAGAACGAATCGACGTTCATTGCCGCCGGCCACAAGCATCGCCTGGAAAACCCCGGGGTGATCGACCTGGTCATCATTGAGGTGCAAAGCGGCGAGTACCTGGGCGAGGACGATATCGTTCGCTTCGAAGATCAATACGGCAGGACGGTCTGAATGCTGCTTTCCCTGTACCGCTCGCTGCACAACTACCGTGGATTCATCCTCGGCAGCGTGCAGCGAGAATTTCAAGCGCGTTATCGCAATTCGCTGTTCGGCGCGCTATGGCCCATTTTCAATCCGCTGTCGATGATCATCGTTTACACGGTGATCTTTTCCCAGATCATGCGCGCACGTTTACCGGGTGTGGACGACAGCATGGCCTACAGCGTCTACCTGTGCGCTGGTCTGCTGGCCTGGGGACTGTTTTCCGAAATCACCCTGCGCAGCCAGAACATGTTTCTGGAAAACGCCAATCTGTTGAAGAAAATCAGCTTCCCGAGGATCTGCCTGCCGGTGATCGTCCTGATCAACGCCGGGATCAATTTCGCCATCATCATCAGCCTGTTTCTCGGATTTCTGCTGGTCACCGGGCGCTGGCCGGGGATGGCTTTGCTGGCGCTGATTCCGCTGATTGCTCTGCAAATGATGTTCTGCGCCGGGCTGGGCATGATCCTTGGCGTATTGAACGTATTCTTTCGCGATGTCGGCCAGTTGTTCGGCATCTGCCTGCAGTTCTGGTTCTGGCTGACACCGATCGTCTACCCGGTCACGATCCTGCCGGAATGGGTGCAGCGCCTGCTGCAACTCAACCCGCTGACCAACCTGTTCAGCAGTTACCAGAACCTGTTTCTCTACGGTCAGTGGCCGGTATGGAGTTCGCTGCTGCCGGTTTTCATTACCGGCGTGGTGTTCTGTCTGATCGGTCTGCGACTGTTTCGCCAGCGCGTCGGCGAAATGGTGGATGAACTCTGATGGGACATATTCGCGTCACCGGCCTGGGCAAGGCCTATAAGCAATACCCCAACCGCTGGGCGCGCCTGGCTGAGTGGCTGATCCCGTTTTCGCCGATCCGCCATCAACAGCATTGGGTGCTGCAAGATGTCGAATTCGAGATTGCTCCGGGTGAAGCGGTGGGTATCGTCGGCGCCAACGGTGCAGGCAAAAGCACCTTGCTGAAAATGATCACCGGCACCACTCAACCCACCCAAGGCAAGATTGAATTGCAAGGGCGCGTCGCAGCCCTGCTGGAGCTGGGCATGGGTTTCCATCCGGACTTTACCGGTCGGCAGAACGCAATCATGGCCGGTCAGTTGTTGGGCATGCAGCTTGAAGAAATCCAGGCCCTGATGCCCGATATCGAGCGTTTTGCCGAAATCGGCGAAGCCATCGATCACCCGGTGCGGACTTACTCCAGCGGCATGCAGATGCGTTTAGCGTTCAGCGTCGCCACGGCTCGGCGCCCGGACATCCTGATCGTCGACGAAGCGCTGTCGGTGGGCGACGCCTATTTTCAGCACAAGAGCTTCGAACGCATCCGCAGCTTTCGTAAATCCGGCACGACGTTATTGATCGTGTCCCATGATCGTTTCGCGATTCAGTCGATTTGCGACTCGGCGATCCTGCTCAAGGACGGGCGCGTGGCCATGCGCGGCAAACCGGAGCCGGTTCTGGATTATTACAATGCGCTGATGGCCGAACGGGAGGGTCAGGTCGTACGCCAGGAAACGCTCGCCGGCGGCGAGGTGCAAACGGTTTCCGGCACCGGCGAGGCGGCGATTCTCAGCGTACGCCTGCTCGATGAAAACCAACGCAGCATTGACGCTGTCGAAGTCGGCCAACCGGTGGTGCTCGAAGTGCAGGTCGAGGTACGCGAGGACATCGAACGGCTGGTGCTGGGCTTTATCCTCAAGGATCGACTGGGCCAGATGATGTACGGCATCAACACCCACCGGCTGAACAAGGCATTGACCGATCTGCGCGCCGGTGAACGCTTCACCTATCGCTTCGCCTTCATCATGGGCCTGGGCAAAGGCAACTATTCGGTGTCCCTTAGCCTGTCGCGTCTGGACTCGCACCTGGATCGCAATTTCGAGTGGCGTGACTACGCACTGGTGTTCCACGTGATCAACAACCCACGGGAGGATTTCGTCGGTTGTGCCTGGCTCGACGCAAAAACCACCATTACCCGTGAAACCGAGGCCCGGCCTGTCGAGCGTGCGCCATGACCCGCCTCTTGGTTGAATGCACTCACGTATTCAAACACCCCAAGGTCAATTCGGGGATTCAGCGCGTGGTGCGCAACGTCATCAAGCAGCTGCCCGCCAGCGCTGACGGCGTTGAGTGCATGCCGGTGGTGGTGATCAATCGCCAGCTCTACCGCGTGCTGCAACTGGCGCCTCTCGATACACCGTTCTGGAACAGCCTGGAAACCTTCGGTGAACGCCTGGAGCGCCTCGCCCATCGTTTCTGGCAGTGGCATCAGCGCCGCGATGCGCTATGCACTTCGAAACTGGCGCGGCGGCTCCTTTATGTCAGCTATCGGTTGACCCAGTTTGCCGTGCTCGGCCTGCCGATTCGGCTGGTCAGACGGATCAACCGCAGGCAGCTGCTTCAACGTTGCTCGCCGCTTCAACACCATCCGGGCGATCAACTGGTGCTGCTGGATTCATCCTGGCACTCGGACTTTTTCGCCCATGTCGAGCAGCTCAAACGCGACGGCGTCGGCATGATCGCGGTGATCTACGACCTGATTCCGCTGACGCATCCGCAGTTTTACGACACGCGTCTGGTCGAAGTTTTCAATGAGTGGTTCGACTGGATTACCCGCACGGCCGACGGCTACATGGCAATTTCCGCCACGGTGCGTGATCAGGTGCGTGGTGAATTGCAACGCAGAATCGGTGCCGAGCAGACTGAAAAGCGCTGGTTCGATTACTTTTATCTGGGGTCCGAGCTCGACCTGCATCACGGCGCGGCAACGATCGAACCACGCCTCAAGGATCTGTTCGCTGCATCCGGCCCGGTATTTCTGATGGTCAGCACCATCGAGCCGCGCAAGAACCATGGGTACCTGCTCGACGCCTTCGAACGCGCCTGGGCTGCCGGCTCGACGGCACGCCTGTGCATCGCCGGGCGTATCGGCTGGAAATGCGACGCGCTGCTCGAGCGAGTCCGCAATCATCCGGAACTGAATCGGCGCCTGTTCATGTTCAATGACCTGAGCGACACCAGCCTTGAATACGCATACGCGCAGGCCAGTGCGCTGGTCTTCCCCTCGTTCGTCGAAGGCTTCGGCCTGCCGCTGGTGGAAGCCATGCAGCGCGGTTTGCCAGCGATGGGTAGCGACATCGCGGTATTCCGCGAAATCGGTGGCGAGTTCATGGCGTATTTCGATCTGCTGGATCCACAAAGCCTTGCCGATCTGATCGAAACCTATCAGCGCAGCGGACAGTTTCCCGCCGCCCGCGACGTCGCTGACTGGCGCTGGATCGGCTGGCGCGAGGCCAGTGAGCAGCTGGCGACACGCAGCCTTGCCCATGTTCAGCAGGCCCCGCGCGTGCAAGCGAGGCCGCATGCGCATTGCTCTTAACGCCCGCATCCTGCAAGCACCGCGCACCGGCATTGGCCACTACGTCGCCGAACTGGTCAACGCCTTGCGCAGCGAACCCGATGTGGACGTAAGCCTGTTTCACGGATGGGGCTGGAGTTCGGCCCTGCCGGCCGCAGCCATGCCCGGCTACTCGCGCATGACGCCATTGCTGCGGCAAATTCCCGGGGCTTATCAGGCACGCCGCTGGCTGGAGCAGAAACGTTTTGATCAGGGGCGTGCACAAGGGCTCGATCTTTATCACGAGCCGAGCCTGTGGCCGTTGGCCTTCGACGGCCCGACCGTGATCACCCTGCATGATCTGACGCACCTGCATTTTCCAGAAACCCAGCCACCAGCACGTTTGAGGGAAATCGAACGTCGTCTGGCCGCCGGCGTGGAGCAGGCGCGGGTCATTCTGACCGATTCGCAGGCGATCGCTGACGAGGCGCAAACCTATTTCAACCTCCCTGCACAGCGATTCGTGGTGGCGCCGTTGGGTGTGGCCGAACGCTTCCATCCTCGGCCACTTGAGGAAATCGACAGTGTGCTCAAGGCTCACGCCGTCCAGGCGCGGGAATATTTCCTCTGTGTCGGCACCCTGGAGCCACGCAAGAACCTGAGCCTGGCGTTGCAGGCCCACGCCATGCTGCCAGACGCTGTGCGCCAGCGCTTTCCCTTGTTGATCGCGGGCATGGCCGGTTGGCAGCGCGAGCAGTTCAGCGAGCCACTGCGCCAGGCATTGGCGAGCGGCCACGTGTGCCTGCTCGGCTATCTGCCCGATGAGCAATTGGCGCAACTGTTGGCCGGCGCCCGGGCGCTGATATTTCCATCATTGTATGAAGGCTTTGGCTTGCCGGTGCTGGAAGCCATGGCCAGTGGCACGCCGGTGGTGACCACCCGTTCTTCGGCGATGCCGGAAGTGGCCGGTGCGGCTGGCAACTATATTGAAGCGGACGATGCCGAGGGCGTGCGCGATGCAATGAGCCGTCTGCTTGACGACTCGCAGCATTGGCAGGCCTGCCGCGAAGCAGGATTGCAGCAGGCGCGGCTTTTTTCCTGGCAACGTTGTGCACAGGCTACGGCCGGTGCCTATCGCCAGGCCATGGGAGGTTGAATGCGCGTTCTTCATTTCTTCAAGACGTACCTGCCCGATTCGGTCGGCGGCATCGAACAAGTCATCTTTCAGTTGTGCGAAAGCGGCGCCCAGCATGGCATCGATGGGCAAGTGCTGACCCTCAGCACCAATCCGACGCCGCCCGTGGTGCAACTGGGTCAGCACGAAGTACATCGGGCGAAGCTGGATATTCAGTTCGCCTCGACCGGTTTTTCCTGGAGCGTGTTCAAGCAGTTCCGTGAGCTGGCCGCCGAAGCCGACGTGATCAACTATCACTTCCCGTGGCCATTCATGGACCTGGTGCATTTCGCCAGCGCCGTGAACAAGCCGAGCGTGGTCACCTATCACTCGGACATCATTCGCCAGAAGCATCTGCTCAAGCTCTATCGGCCACTGATGAATCGCTTCCTCGCCAGCGCCGACCGCATCGTTGCTGCATCGCCGAACTATCTGCACACCAGCGATGTGCTGCAGCAATTTCAGGACAAGACCCGCGTTATCCCCTACGGCCTGAATAAAGCAGGTTATCCACAGCCCGATACCGAACGCATGAACCGCTGGCGCCAACAGCTTGGGGATAAGTTCTTTCTGTTCGTCGGGGTGATGCGTTATTACAAGGGGCTGCACATCCTGCTCGATGCGCTCAAAGACATCGATTATCCCGTGGTGATCGTCGGTGCCGGTCCGCTGGAGCAGGGACTGCATGCACAGGCCGCCGCGCTGGGCCTGCGCAATATTCACTTTCTCGGCCGACTGAGTGACGAGGACAAAGTGGCGTTGCTGCAATTGAGTTACGCGATTGTCTTCCCTTCGCACCTGCGCTCCGAGGCTTTCGGGATTTCGTTGCTCGAAGGCGCGATGTACGGCAAACCGATGATCTCCAGCGAAATCGGCACCGGCACCAGTTTCATCAATATCCACAACGAAACCGGACTGGTGGTGCCACCGAGCAATCCACAGGCCTTTCGTGAAGCCATGCGTACGCTTTGGGAAAACCCTGAGCGTGCTGCCGAGATGGGGGTCAAAGCGGAAGCGCGCTATCGGCAGCTGTTCACTGCCGATGAGATGGGTCGCAAGTGGACAGAGCTGTATCAGGAACTGCTGGCTGAAAAGGCTCTGTCCTACGCTTGAGTGGAGATCACGCGGTTTTCTGCAACCCGGCCACCGTGCGCGGCATTGCGACAAAACCCGGCAACGCTTCGATCCGTGCCAGCCAGGCGCGAACATTGGCGTAGTCATCCAGCGAGACATTGCCCTCCGGCGCGTGAGCAACGTAGCTGTAGGCAGACACGTCAGCGATGGTCGGCTCTTCGCCCGCCAGATACGCAGTTTTGACCAACTCCAGCTCCATGACCTTGAGCAGGTTGTGCGCACGTCCAATGACTTCCTCGGCATTCAGTTGCGCTCCAAACACCGTGATCAGGCGTGCCGCCGCCGGGCCAAACGCAATCGGTCCCGCCGCTGCCGACAGCCAGCGCTGCACACGCGCTGCGCCCACCGGGTCGGTCGGCAGCCAGCGTCCGTTGCCATATTTCTGCGCCAGATAAACCAGAATCGCGTTGGAATCAGCCAGCACCACGCCGTCGTCATCAATTGCCGGCACCTGACCAAAGCTGTTGATCGCCAGGTACTGCGGCTGCTTGTGCTCACCCTTGGCCAGATCGACGAAGATCAGCTCGGTCGGCAGTTGCAGCAGCGACAGCATCAACTCGACGCGGTGGGCGTGGCCGGAACGTGGGAAGTTGTAGAGTTTGATCGCTTGCATGGTCGACTCCGCTGGAAAGTGACGTCGCTACGGGGATGAGCGCGCCGATGGAGTCATCATCTATGGGTTGCCGGAACAACAGAATAACCAGCCACTGCAATCGATTATTTCATCTCGTGCAATAACGCCGCTGCGTTCAAGGCCGGATGCTCACGCAGCGCCTTCACGGCGAAGTCGACAAAACTGCGGATCCGCGCCGGCGCCTTGCGCCCGCCCTGATACACCACATGGATCGGCAACGGCGGCAATTCAAACTCGGCGAGGACGATTTCCAGCTCCCCCGCTGCGACCTTGTCCGCTACTTGATAGGACAGCACTCGCGTCAGACCCAGGCCTTTGCGCGCGGCGGTGATCGCCGACTGATTGGCCGTGACGGTCAGGCGCGGTTCGGTGCGCACACTGAGTGCTTCACTGCCGTCGAGAAACGGCCAGTTGCGTTGCTGACCGATCGCCGACGTCGCCACCACTGGCAGCGCGGCCAAGGCCTGGGGATGCTCCGGTCGGCCGTGTTCAGCCAGAAACCCCGGCGAAGCGCAGATTACTCGCCGCACTTCCCCGACGCGAATCGCATGCTGATTGCTGTCCGGCAGCTCACCGATGCGCACCGCGACATCAATGCCCTCCTCGACCATGTTGACGACCCTGTCCAGCAACAGCGCGTTGATCGACACATCCGGATAACGACAAAGGTAATCGGCCATCACTGGCGTGACGAACAGATCGCCGAACAGCACCGGCGCAGTAATCGTCAACTGCCCGCGCGGCAAGGCATGGCTGCCTGCCGCCGAATCCTCGGCCTCCTGCACTTCGGCAAGAATCCGCCGGCAGTCATCGCAGTAACGTTGCCCGGCTTCGGTGAGATGCACGGTGCGCGTGGTACGCACCAGTAACTGTGTACCGATATGCTGCTCCAGCGCCGCCACCGCCCGGGTGACGCTCGCCGCCGACAGACCCAGACGCCGCGAAGCCGCCGAAAAGCCTTGCTCTTGGGCGACGACAACGAAGATCTGCATTTCCTGAAAGCGGTCCATGGGATTCCTCGGCGGCGGATACGACAATCGCAGCCGAGGCTGCGATTGTGGGAGAGCTGGTTACCAACAACATAGTTTGACACAGACCCTCGCGTAAATCGGGGCCTGTAGGATGATCCGGGATAACAACAACAGCAACATAGATTGACCCAAATGGGCTGTGCTCCAAATGCAGCGTCCAATTGTTCACAACATAGTTTGACACGAACAGCTTGAGTAAGCAGCCAGGAAAAATTGGCACATGAGCTGTGGTCTCAGCACAAGCTCAGTGCGATGTCTAAATTTGTGCGCAACCTTCGGCCGGCTCTCATAAGCACATAAACCGTGTTTTTCGTCTCAAATAAACAGTTTTGGGAGAAGGAAACCTCCAGCGTCGATCTAACCCAATCACCCGGTGCAAAACGACCTTTGCTATCTTGAATAACGGTCAATGCGTAAACCAAGGCCGGGATAAGCCCTCTATCGGTGATGGCTGTTCGCTGACGTGTAGTAACTTCTAGGTCCAAGATTACCCAATCAGCAACAAGGCAGTATGGACGGGAAGGAAAATGCCGATTTGCGAGTGCCACTGCGTCTGAGCCAGTGAGTGGGCACCCGTTTATGTTCTCGCCTGCGGAAAGCAGCGAGGTAAACGCCGCCAAATTCATTCATTCCTCCCGCCGGTCGGTGAACCGACTCGAACCTAAATCATTCCTAAGCATAGCTCTCAGCTAACAGCCTGGTACTGATTGCGACGAATAGTAGTCAAGTCATCTCATACTATTGTCCCTCTGCTCCCCCTTATCTCATTGAACGGGATGATCTCTATTGGGGGCATCACAGCACAAAGCGGTTTACGCCAATAACCCACGCTGTGCCATTGGCCTCGCTTGAACCCAACCTCCGGGTAAGTGCCGATGTGGGTGAACCCGAGCGCTTCATGAATACCTATGCTTCCTGCGTTGGGTAGGGCAATGCCGGCATAGGCTGCATGAAACCCCTGTTTCTCTAAGACTGATAGAAGCTGCTTATAAAGCGCGCGGCCAACCCCTTTTCGTTGCACTACCGCGGCCACATACACGGTAACATCCACCGACCAACGATAGGCCTCTCTCGCTCGATGCGGGCTTGCATAAGCGTATCCAACGACCTTGCTTTCCAACTCGGCTACCAGATAGGGATACGTCGGCAGTGTTGCGATTATTCGTGCAGCCATCTCATCGACAGTCGGAGGCGTCAGCTCAAACGAGATGACCGTGTCCAAAACCATTGGCGCATAGATAGCCTGGATGTCAGAGGCATCAGCGGGTGTTGCAACCCTCACTCTGTAATTCATGTCCTTCCTTGCTGTCCCCGTAAAAGTATAATTTGAACGGCTGTGGCACTTATGACTCAGCCCTTCAGAAGGTCGCATCAGTCCGCGTGCTCTCATCAAGCCCTCACCGGATCCACGAACCGCAGAGAGCAGCCTTCATCACGGAAGGGGAGCTTCTGCTCGTGGAGATCAGGCTGCGGGATATCCACGACGACGTCTTTACTACCATGCACCTTCGCCAAAACAGCACCGTTATCTGCTAAGAAAATGCTGCTGAATTAGTACGCTACTGCACCTCTTGCTCAAGTTTCTCCGATGGTCCGTTGAAGACGTTTCGAAGCAAAATCACCTTGAGCGGACGCACAGCTCGGTGAGATTTTCGTGTTCTTCAATTTAGATGGCAGCTGGCTTCTACTATGGTTTCCGACTGGGCTAAGAGCAGCAACCAGAGCGAGCCCCAGCAGCGGGTTCGAACATTGAATCAACAATCGTGCAATCTGGGGTGTTCGATCCTAAGCATGCTGACTCACACGTGCCTGCCATCGAGAGCAGCTCTATCCGGATCTGCTGGAGTTTAGCTACCTTCGACTCTACTTCTGCCAAGTGCTTCTTGACCACTGACAGTGCGTCAGCACACGGACGATCAGCATCCGCTGCGAGCGCGATGAGTTCCCGTATATCGTCGAGAGGAAAGCCTAACTCACGATTCTGACGGATGAACACGAGTCTTGAACGATGCTTCTCTGTGTAGATTCGGTGCCTGCCGGTCGACCGCAGGGCCGGCGGTAAAAGGCCTATTTTCTCGTAGTAGCGAATCGTCTCAATGTGGCAACCCGTTGATTTAGACAACGCCCCGATTCCTGACATGCGGATTCCCCAAGCATTTTCTTGAACCTGTAGTAGCTACAGATATTACCCTGCTCAATCGAAAATTGATTTCACGCGTTTTAAGGGCATTTCGTGGACAGAGAACAGCTAGAGAAGAACCAGATTCCGGTCTACTTCGTCGCGGTCATTATCGCGGCTATCGGAGGTCTGCTCGCACCTAATGCTTCTCAAGCGTTAGGTGCGTTGGTGACACCAACCATCGCTGTGCTGATGTACGCCATGTTTTTACAGATCCCTTTCCTGGATCTCCGTGAAGGGCTTGCAAACAAACGGTTCATGACGGCGCTGCTGACAGCCAACTTCGTCGCCATCCCCCTGTTGGTTTGGGCGTTGACCATGGGCCTAACGGATCACCCAGCGATTTTGGTGGGTGCACTGTTGGTCTTGCTGACGCCTTGTATCGACTATGTGGTGGTGTTTACCCATATCGGTAAGGGCGACTCCAAGCTGACTCTGGCGGCAACGCCATTACTACTCTTGCTACAGCTTGTTCTACTGCCCCTGTATCTGGCCTTCATGCTGGGAAATGACTCGGCTGTGGTTATATCTGTCGGCCCATTTGTTGAGGCCTTCGTAGTGCTGATCGCTTTGCCCTTGGTCTTGGCGGTAGCAACAGCTGCCGGTGCAAAAAGGTCACGCGTCGTTGAGGGTTGGAACAATGCTTGGGCTTGGATGCCTGTGCCGGCTATGGCGGCTGTATTGGTCGTAGTGATCGGCTCTCAGATTTCAGCGGTGGTCAGAGACATGGACAAGCTGCTGCCCGTCATTCCTGTCTACATCGGTTTCATGCTCTTGGCACCATTGGTTGGTGCGCTGGTTGCGCGAGCATTCAAATTGCCGGCCATCACTGCAAGATCAGTAGCGTTCAGTAGCTCGACACGGAACTCGTTGGTGGTTCTGCCCTTGGCACTTGCTCTACCGGAGGAAATCAGAGGGCTAGCGGCGGCGGCAGTCATCACCCAAACGCTGATTGAGCTAGTGAGCGAATTAATTTACATCCGGGCAATTCCTGCTTTTGTCTGGCGCAAAATCTAAATGGCTAGGTAAGCATTAGCCCAAGATACTCTGCATGATCAAACGGTCATCCTCCTGTGCGGCAACGACTTGATAATCTTAATCGCGCATTGCGTCGGCAAATTTAGCCAGCATGAAGTGGGCCAGCAGGCCCACTTTGCAGATGCCTTTCTCTAAGACGTGTGCGGGCGGCGTCTCGCTAACCTAGTGGAAAGGGTTAGGCACGCTCTCCTAGACACATTCTCTTTACCGTATATTCGAATTATCGTATATTCGATTTTCCGTATGCGGAAGAAGTGATCATAAGCCCCCCATCAAAGTGCTTTTTGTCTGCGTCGCCAATTCAGCTCGATCCCAGCTGGCTGAAGCATTGCTGAGAAACAGCGACCGCGTTTTCAAGCGTTCAGCGCTGGTACCGAACCCACTGAGGTTGATTCACAGACTATCGCGGCATTGGAACACGTCGGCGTTGATGCAAAGGCGCTACGCAGTAAGTCCATCGAAGAGTTTCGTGACGAGCACTTCGACTACGTGATCACCCCCTGCGACAAGTCTGCGCGTGAATGTCTGGCGATGCCCAAGGCAGGTGACGTGCTTGCCTGGGACTTTGAGGATCCAGTGAGCAGCTCCCACCCGGACGCCTTCAAACACGCCCTTCACGATATCCACGAACGCATCAAATTATTTGTATTGGTGAAAACCAAACACCTGGAGGCCTCATGAACGAGCCGATCACTCCTACCGTTTTGTTCAAAAGCTTGGCAGATGACACTCGAACCAAAATAACGCTACTCATCGCCCGCGAGGGAGAACTCTGTGTATGCGAACTGACCGCCGCTCTGGACCAGAGCCAACCCAAAATATCTCGGCACCTGGCGTTGCTGAGATCCTCGGGGTTACTAGCGGACCGCCGACAGGGCCAATGGGTTTACTACCGGCTCCATCCCGAGTTGCCGACCTGGGTCGTCGAAGTGCTCAAAGGTGTCGTCGATGCCAACCAGCATTGGTTGAACACAGAAACAAAGCGGCTCTGTGAAATGAATGATCGTCCAGTCAATCAGGCCGTGTGCGACTGATCCAACCTTCGAAACGAGTCGCCCGCATGCTAATCGCTCTACTCATTTTTATTTTCACCATCGTCCTGGTCATCTGGCAGCCCAAAGGGCTGGGTGTCGGCTGGAGTGCCTCATTGGGTGCCGCGCTTGCGTTGTTGAGCGGCGTGGTCAGCCTTGGCGATATCCCGGTGGTATGGAATATCGTTTGGAACGCCACGGCGACGTTCATCGCCGTGATCATCATCAGTCTGCTGCTCGACGAGGCTGGTTTCTTCGAGTGGGCAGCCCTGCATGTCGCTCGGTGGGGAGGTGGCAGCAGCCGCAAGTTGTTTGCCTTCATCATCTTGTTGGGAGCAGCTGTGTCAGCACTGTTCGCCAATGACGGCGCGGCGCTGATCCTTACTCCTATCGTGATCGCCATGTTGCTGGCCCTGCGCTTTTCCCCCGCAGCGACTCTGGCGTTTGTGATGGCCGCAGGATTCATTGCTGATACAGCGAGTTTGCCGTTGGTGGTTTCCAACCTGGTGAATATCGTTTCGGCCGATTACTTCAACATTGGATTCAGCGAGTACGCGGCAATCATGGTGCCGGTCAACTTGGTCAGCATCGCTGCAACGCTGGGAATGCTCCTGTGGTTTTTCCGAAAAGACTTACCCAAGACTTATGACCTGACACAGCTCCATGCCCCAGAGGATGCGATACGCGATCGCGCAACCTTCGTGGCAGGATGGTGGGTGCTGCTCGCGTTACTGGTCGGCTTCTTCGTTGTCGAGCCAATGGGTATCCCCATCAGTGGCATCGCCGCCGCCTGCGCATTGGTGCTCTATGTCATCGCAGCCAAAGGTCACGCCATCAACACCAGCAAGGTGCTCAAGGGCGCGCCGTGGCAAGTCGTGATCTTCTCGCTGGGCATGTACCTGGTGGTGTATGGCTTGAAGAACGCCGGACTGACTGACCACATTGCTCAATTGCTCAACGTATTCGCTGGATATGGCATTTGGGGGGCGTCGCTGGGTACAGGACTTCTGACCGCCGTGCTTTCTTCGATCATGAATAACATGCCAACTGTGCTCATCGGCGCGCTCTCGATCCATGCAACGGAAGCGACTGGTGTAGTTCATCAAGCCATGGTCTACGCGAACATCATTGGCTGCGATCTTGGTCCGAAAATCACTCCAATCGGCAGCCTAGCCACACTGCTCTGGCTACACGTGCTGGCTAAAAAGGACATCACCATCAGTTGGGGTTACTACTTCAAGACCGGTGTGGTGCTCACGCTTCCAATCCTCATTGCCACCCTGAGCGCCTTGGCTTTGCGCCTCAGCTTTTGATTCCAGGAGATCACGATGAAAGTCCTATTCATGTGCACCCACAACAGCTGCCGGAGCATCTTGTCCGAGGCGGTGTTCAATCACCTTGCTCCTGAAGGAATGGAAGCCGTCAGTTCCGGAAGCTTCCCAAGTGGCCGGGTAAATACGCGAGCGATTCAAACGCTCGAAGCTGCAGGGATCCCTACTGGCGGCCTTAGCAGTAAAGCATCCGATGCCTTTGAAGGGTCGCCACCAGACATCGTGATCACGGTCTGCGATCGGGCAGCCGGCGAAGCCTGCCCGATCTTCTTCGGCCCGGCGCTCAAGGCTCATTGGGGGCTGGCAGATCCTTCTGAAGCTACGGGATCTGAAGTGCAAATCGAGGCGGCATTCCAGCAAACCCTGAGCAAAATCCAAGAGCGGGTAAACGCCTTCATTTCGTTGCCTATCGCTACTTTGAGCTCAGAAGAGCTTAAAACTGAGCTAGCCCGCATCGGCACGTTGTAGACCATGTCCCGCTGGTGCCAGGAGTCACTATGAAAGACCATTTTCCAAACATTGAAGCAGATCTCATCGACGTCCCAAGCATGGAGCGACTCACTCCTCGTGAGCCGTCCACGCATAAACCGCGCATCCTTCTGATCTATGGGTCGACCCGCGAGCGTTCGTTCAGCCGATTGGTAACCCAAGAAGCCGCGCGGTTGTTGGAGCACTTCGGTGCGGAAACACGAATCTTCAACCCATCAGGATTACCACTGCCTGATGATGCTCCGGATACCCACCAAAAAGTCGCGGAACTCCGCGAGCTAATGCAGTGGTCTGAAGGACAGGTGTGGTGTTCCCCAGAGCGTCATGGATCGATGAGCGCCGTCTTTAAAGCTCAGATCGACTGGGTGCCATTGGCGATGGGCGCGGTACGTCCGACCCAAGGTAAAACCTTGGCAGTCATGCAGGTTTGCGGCGGCTCTCAGTCTTTCAACGTGGTGAATCAGTTGCGGGTACTGGGTCGCTGGATGCGCATGGTGACGATCCCCAACCAGTCTTCGGTGCCCAAAGCGTTTACCGAGTTTGACGAGAATGGACGTATGAAGCCTTCGTCTTACTACGATCGCCTGGTCGACGTGATGGAGGAGCTGATGAAGTTCACCCTGCTATTGCGTGACCGTCAGGAGTACTTGGTAGACCGTTACTCGGAACGCAAAGAGTCGGCTGAAGAGCTGTCGAAACGGGTAAATCAGCGCTCCATTTAAACATCTATCAAATAAACACTCAGGGTTACGTTGATGAAATGATGGTCGGTGACCGGCACCACGATGCTTGCCGGTAACCGACAGCATTAGTAACTCATTTCTTTATGGAGACGATCGTTCCTTTACCTCCCTCGACCCGAAAGGTGAATGACACACGATCTCCTACCTTCAACCCTGCCAATTGATCATCCGATACGGAAAAGGCCATGGTCATCGGCGGCCATTGAACAGCTGGGACGGCACCGTGAGCGAGTGTCACGGTATGTTTCGCAGGATCAATGGCCTTGATCGTGCCCTCGGCATCGGCGACAGCCATCTGCTTTGATTCCTGCTTTGATTCCTGCTTCATTTCCATGCCTTCCATACCGTCCATTTTCATTGCTGACGTGTCTTTTGCATGGGCAGCGAAAGAGAGCACAACCGCAGTGCTGGCAACTGTAATAAGGGTCAGTTTCATACGACATTTCCTTTCAGAATTACGGGTTTGCTAGGTAGATTTCGACGACGCATTAAGCGATAGGCCGCGGGGATGACAAACAGGGAAAGCAAGGGCGCGGTTACCATGCCGCCGACCATTGGCGCGGCAATTCGGCTCATCACTTCGCTGCCGGTACCACTGCCCAACAGTATGGGCAACAGGCCCGCGATGATGACAGCCACAGTCATAGCTTTGGGACGCACCCGCTGCACAGCGCCTTCACGAATCGACGCCACTAGTGCACGTTCAGAGTTATCGCCAAGGTCTACACGTTCGACCCAAGCATTCTTCAGGTAGAGCAGCATGATCACGCCGAACTCCGCAGAAACCCCGGCTAGTGCGATGAAGCCGACCCCCGTTGCCACCGACAGATTGAAACCGAGCAAATAGAGGAACCATGCCCCTCCAGTGAGAGCAAAAGGGAGTGTGGCCATGATCAACAAGGCCTCATCGAATCGAGCGAATGTCAGGTAAAGCAGCACGAAGATGATCAATAGCGTGGCCGGTACGACCAGCTTGAGTCGTGCGTTAGCTCTTTCGAGAAACTCGAACTGCCCCGAGTAGCTCAAGCTCATACCAGGCTGCAACTTGACCTGTTGATTGACGACCTGACGAAGATCGGCGACCACGGAGGCAATGTCACGACCACGTACATCGATGTACACCCAGCCCGAAGGCCGCGCGTTCTCGCTCTTGAGCATTTGTGGACCGTCAGTGATCTTGATTTTTGCCACAGTACCGAGGGTGATCTGGATGCCTGACGATGTGTAGATGGGCAATTGTTCCAAGGCTCTCGGTGAGTCACGCCACTCTCGCGGGTAACGGACGCTGATCGGAAAACGTGCGAGCCCCTCAACGGTCTCCCCGATATTTTCGCCTCCGATAGCACCGGCCACGATGGATTGCACATCGGCGATATTCATGCCGTAGCGGGCGGCTGCATTACGATCGATATCCACATCGATGTAGCGGCCACCGGTCAGGCGCTCGGCCAACGCGGAGCTGACACCGGGCACATTTTTGGCTGCCTTTTCAACCGCCTGGGTGACCGAATCGATTTCCGTCAGGTTAGTGCCGGCAACTTTCACCCCGATGGGACTTTTGATCCCTGTGGCCAGCATGTCGATGCGGTTGCGAATCGGGGGTATCCAAATATTGGTCAGGCCAGGCACGCGTACCACGCGGTCCAGCTCCTCTACCAATTTTTCCTGGGTCATGCCTGGGCGCCATTGCTCATGCGGTTTGAACTGAATCGTGGTTTCAAACATTTCCAACGGCGCTGGATCGGTAGCGGTCTCAGCACGACCGGCCTTGCCGAAAACGTGTTCAACTTCAGGGACTGTTTTGATTAGGCGATCGGTCTGTTGCAGCAGTTGTGCAGCCTTCTGTGCCGACAACCCCGGCAGGGCTGAAGGCATGTAGAGCAGATCCCCTTCGTCCAGTGGTGGAAGGAACTCCCCACCCAAGCGAAACATTGGCCATAGCGCACTGACAAATACCAACAGCGCCACCAGCAGAGTGGTTTTCGGACGACGCAGAACTGCGTCCAACGCGGGTTGGTAGATCCGTATCAACCAGCGGTTTAAAGGGTTCTGCTGCTCACTCGGAATTCGTCCCCGAATCCAGTAACCCATCAACACCGGCACCAACGTGACCGACAATCCCGCCGCTGCCGCCATGGCGTAGGTCTTGGTAAACGCCAGTGGGCCAAACAATCTTCCTTCCTGAGCCTCCAACGTGAACACCGGAATGAACGACAGAGTGATGATCAACAGACAAAAGAAAAGCGCGGGGCCGACTTCGGCCGCTGCATCGGTCATCACATGCCAATGCTGCTCACCCTTCAACTCCTGCCCAGGATGAGAGGTGTGCCAGGATTCTATTTTTTTGTGTGCGTTTTCAATCATCACCACTGCGGCATCGACCATGGCACCGATAGCGATAGCGATCCCACCCAAGGACATGATGTTGGCGTTGATGCCCTGGTATCGCATGACAATGAATGCAATCAACACCCCCACAGGTAGCGAAATGATTGCCACCAAGGATGAGCGCAGGTGCCAGAGGAAGATCCCGCACACCAGGGCAACGACGATGAACTCTTCCAGCAGCTTGTAACTGAGGTTGTCTACTGCGCGGTCGATCAGCTTGCTGCGATCGTAGGTTGTTACGATTTCTACGCCTGCTGGGAGACTGCTTTTCAGCTCATCCAGTTTGCTCTTCACCGCCGTAATGGTCTCGCGAGCATTCTTACCGCTGCGCAAAATCACCACCCCACCGACGGTCTCGCCTTCCCCGTCAAGATCAGTGATGCCTCGTCTCATTTCCGGCCCAAGCTGAATCGTGGCGACATCGCCAAGGCTTACAGGCACACCGCCTGATTCCAACTTCAGCGGGATCGTCCGAAAATCGTTGAGCGTCTTTAGATAACCCGAAGCTCGCACGATAAACTCGGTTTCGGCCATTTCCAGCACGGCACCACCGGTTTCCTGATTAGCCTTGCCGATGGCTTCAGTCACCTGTGCCTGAGTGATCCCGAGATTGGCCATCTTGAGCGGATCGAGCTGTACTTGGTATTGCTTGACCATGCCGCCCACGGTGGCCACTTCCGCAACATTGGGCAGCGTCTTGAGTTCAAACTTCAGGAACCAATCTTGAAGCGCACGAAGTTGCGCGAGATCGTGCCCACCAGTGCGATCCACCAGTGCGTACTGATAAATCCAGCCCACTCCCGTTGCATCCGGCCCCAATGCGGGCTTTGCGCTGGCTGGCAACCGGCTTTGTATTTGACTCAAATACTCCAGCACCCGAGAGCGAGCCCAGTACAAGTCCGTACCGTCTTCGAACAGCACGTAAACAAAGCTGTCGCCGAAGAAGGAGTACCCGCGCACGGTCTTGGCTCCAGGTACTGAAAGCATGGTGGTGGCCAGCGGATAGGTGACCTGATTCTCGACAATCTGCGGTGCTTGTCCCGGATAAGGGGTACGGATGATCACCTGTACATCGGAGAGATCCGGTAGTGCATCGATGGGTGTGCTCTGAACTGACCAGACGCCCCAAGCTGTGACGAAAAGTGTCGCCAACAGCACCAAAAAGCGGTTGGCGACTGACCACCGGATGAGCGCAGCGATCATGGCTGACCTCCCGTTTTATCTAGACGCTCGACACGCAATCCATCGTCGGTTTGGCTCACCGCGACCCGAACCTTGTCGCCCGTTTTCAGACCCTGAATCAGGGTCGGATTGGCAAGTGGAAACGTCATCGTCATGCCCGGCATGCCCAGTGTCTTGAAGGGGCCGTGGGCGAGTGTGACTTCTTTATCGTCGATTTCGACGATCTGCCCGTCTGCCTCATGCAAACCTGAGGCTGCTGCGATACGGGGTGGTTCGCCTGCTGAACTGGCCACGATACCCTTGAGACTGGCCTCCGAGTCGAGCAGAAATTGCCCCGAGGTAACTACCTTCTGACCTTCATCCAGACCTTTAACGATTACTGTCTTGCCACTGCTTTCCTGCCCGAGCTGCACTTCAACGGGGCGATAGCGGCCAGCATCTTCGGCTAGCATCACCAAGGCACGCCGACCCGTGCGAATGACGGCCTCGCTCGGAACCCACAACACACTCTGCTCAGTTGAGCTGCTCAAGCGCACTTGCGCCGTCAAACCGGGCCTTAGGCGGCCGTCTGGATTGGGTAGTTCGACCCGTACGCGCAGGGTGCGGCTGTCCGCATTGGTGTCCGGCAGAATTGTGCTGACAGTGCCATTGACCTTGGTCCCAGGGAAAGCCGGCAACTGCGCCTCGACCTTTTGCCCCTCGGCGATGGTGCCCGCGTCGGATTCAGGAACGGACACCGCCAGCCAGACACTGCTCAGACCATTGACTCGCGCCAGCGTCTCGCCCGCCGCGACGGTCATGCCTATGCGCAGGTTGAGCTCTTGCAGCACCCCGCCAATCGGGCTGGTCAGCGTCAGATAAGGTTGGATCTTACCGCTACGTTCGACCTGGGCAATCATTCCCGACGGCATTCCACTGAGCCGTAAGCGCTGCCGCGCAGCGGCGAGCAAGTCGCGATCACCGTTGTTTTTCAGGGCCAGGAACTCAGTCTGCGCCGCCGCCCACTCGGGCACCAGAATATCCGCCAGCGCCGCGTTGGCTTTCAGCTGATCACCGGGAGCATGCGCGTAGACCCGCTCGACAAAGCCAGGAGTACGAGCCTGGATAATCGCAACATCCCGTTCGTTAAAGGCGAGGATGCCGCTCACATCAAGGCTGGACGCAAACACTCCACGGCTGACCATCGCCGAGCGCAGACCGAGATTCTGCGCCACGCTCGGGTCGATGCTGACCGTCGCTTGATCGTTGCCGCCACTGGCGTATTGCGGGACCAACTGCATGTCCATGAACGGCGATTTACCCGGTTTGTCGAACTTCTGTTGGGGGAACATCGGGTCATACCAATACAGGGCTTTGCGTTCATTTGGCGCGTTGAGATTTTGCTCAGGCGAAGCGCTCGGCACTTCGCTGACGCGTTGAAGCGCCAGCCAGTAACCACCGGCGACGCCCATTGCCATTGCAAAGCCTGCCAACAACACCCCACTCTTTTTAAGGGTCATTGGCTGGCCTCTCCGTACGCAAAATACAGTCGTGCATTGGTCAGTGCTCGCTGTTCCTCCACTTCGACTTGTTTGAGGCGAGCCTCGATGAGTTCACGTCTGGCGGCGACAACCGCATTCAAATCGCCTTTACCGGCGCGATAGCTGGCCATGCTGAGTTCGACTTTTTCTTTGGCCAGCGGCAGCAGACTTTGCGCATTGCGCTGGACCGCACGATTGAGCCGTTCATAGTCAGCCAGTTCACTTTCCAGTTGCTCGATATGCTCGCGTGACAAGGCTTCGCGCTCGGATTCGAGTTGGTTGACTTCGGCTTCTCGGGCGGCAATTTTGGGGTTCTGCCGAGTCTGCGGAAACAACGGCAGATCCCAAGAAAGTTGCACGCTTACCATGTCGCCGAACTGCCGATCACGGTGTTGATAATCCACCTCCCAACTCCAGTCGGACTTTTTCTCCGCCTGCGCCTCGCGCACCTTGGCTTGCGCTTCACGGGTCATCGGCCCGTACGCGGCCAGCTCGGGATGATGTTGCAGTTTATGGGGCAAGCCTGACGTATCGATCGGCCACTGCGGAAGACTTCCCGCCGGCGTTGCGTTGGCGGCCGGACCAATCCAGCGTTTCAGCGCCGCGCGCGCTTGAGCACGCTGGCGTATCAGATCGTCCTGCTGCTCGGCCAGTTGCGCCGCTTCCTGCTTCGGTGTCACGGCATCGGCCGGTTGTGCGCGACCGCCGGCAATTTGCGCGCGGACGGTGTCGCTCAGCAGGCGGTTCTCCTTGTAGAAGTCCTGGAACAGCGCGTCTTTGCGCTCGATTGAATAGCTGCTTATCCAAGCCAGCGCCGTGGCTTGGCGCACGTTCAGGCGTTCAACCTGACGCTCAGCAGCGGCACGCTCAACCCCTGCGTTCGCCACCTCGATCCGCGCCCTCCGCTTGTCAATATTGGGCATGTCTTGCCTGACCCCGACCATTTGCATAGTCATGAAGTCATCATTGACGCTCCAGCGATCTGGGCCGCCGATGGGATAGTTCTGCAGACCAGCCAGCAACTTCGGATCAGGTAGCTCACCCGCTGGAATGGCCGCACTGCTGGCAGCCTGAATCTTTGCATCCTGTGCAGACAGCGACGGCGCGGTGTTTTCGGCCAGCCGCAAGGCTTCGTCGAGCGTCAGCGAGGTAGCGAAGCTCGGCAAGGCCAGTACGCTTGCCGCCAGGCCGGCCACTAGGGACCAACCTGTGCAAAAGCACTTGGGGTTCATGTTTGCGATTCCTGTGATGATCCGCTGCGCGCGTCAAAAGATCTGCGCACAGCCATGCCATCCCGTTAAAACAGGATGAGGTTCAATAACGGATAGGAATCAGACGCGGGGCGGTCGCCATACCCCGGACGGGGTGGACACAGAAACGGAATCACTGGAAAAGACCAGCACGACGGGGCTGAACAGTGTCACGGGCGGCTTGACGATCGAGACTTGCAGCATCCCGCCCGTCTTGCACTCCTGACCCGGTTTGCAGGGTTTCCCATGCTCGGTCGGGCTCTTCATGTCATTGCAACAATCCATGCCCATGTCGTCCATCATCGCCATGCCCATGGCTTTCATCGGGCACGGTACTGTCGGTGCCTGCACCCCCGCCATCCCGCTGAGGGGAAGCGCCAGGCTGATGACAAAAATAAGGCAAAACCGCAGGTAGCGTTTCATGGGGTTGGAGTGTAGCCGTCAGAATCGACGCGAACAATTAATTAGACACTGGCTTTCAGCTATCGCATGCAAGCCTCTTGATAACGCGCGATATAAGCCCATCAGCATTAAGCCTGCATTATTTTGTTTTGACGCAAGACGCCCTATCTCCAGGGAAAAGCGATTCTCACGAATAGGCTGCGGCTGGATTACGATGACATGCCCTCAGCCACCTGAATCAGCATTTCTTCGACTAGATGTGTGCCAATGGTTGTAGTGAGCATCGCCGATGGGCTCTCTCCCTCAAAACGGGCTTTGGGTTTTGAAAGCCATCGTTTGGCCTTCCCTTTGTCACCAAAGATCACCTCGGCCATGGCAGTAATGTGTCCAAACCGGAACAGGCGGTCGCTCTCATGCAACGTTAAGAGCTGATTGGCTGCCAATTTTTTTTTGAGCGTTTTGGGTTGAATGATTCTGTCGCGCTCTTCGTCGCTTAGGGTTCCATCATCACAGAGCACCTTGATCAGGCTGGCCGAGAAGCCAGCTACAATCACGTCGTGAATGTCCAGATCCGAAGCATTGACCGAGATATGAAGAAGCGCGTCCAGACGCGTGCGGTAAGCATGATAGACATCATGACGCAGGACGCCAGCAAACATTGGCCGCACTGATGTTGCGTTGTCCAGGGGCATCAGCACTAATGTGCCATTCGCTACCGTTAGCTCCAGGTCGTCCCCAACACCTAACCCCATTTGGTCAAGCAACTCTGGAGGTAGGTCAATGATGATGTCGCCAGTACCGTCCTCAGTATTCTGGCACTTGACTATCCAACGCTCGCTCATGATTGTCCGGCCCTCATCCGCGATTAGAGAATGACACACATCATTATGCTCGGGCGCAGAGCTGACCAAAGGAACGTGCACTCCTCCAGTAGACATGCACTGCCGCTGCTCGAACGCCGGATAGCGAGTAAAACAGCAAAAAATCGGTCAATGGCTTCGCCGCCTTACCACCGTCACATGGTTACGAGCTTGAGCGTGATCTGGCAACTACACGAAAAGGATATGACATGAACCCTGATGAGCTTTATGTTTCCGTCGACGTCGAGACTTCTGGACCTATACCAGGCGAATACAGTTTGCTTTCCATTGGAGCTTGCCTTGTAGATCAACCTGCCACGTCCATCTATCTTGAACTACGACCTGACAGTCCAAAACACGACCCAGAAGCACTCGCAGTATCGGGGCTGAGTCTGGAGAAGTTGGAGCGCGAAGGACTCACTCCGCAACAGGCGATGCTGACATTTGGTGAATGGCTGAAATCATCCTGCCAAACGGGGAAGAAGGTCATTTTCGTAGGACTCAATGCACCGTTTGACTGGTCATTCGTCAACTACTACTTCCATAAATACTTGGAAACCAACCCCTTTGGTTTTACCGCTATCGACATGAAGGCCTACTTCATGGGAGCTGTAGGTTGCAGCTGGCAGGAAACAAAATCATCCAAGATGACCGCTGCGCTGAAGCCGCTCAGCGAACCGAACCATAACGCATTGGATGATGCTCGCTTTCAGGCAGAGCTCTTCGCACTAATGCTGGCGGGTAAAGGTAACCGCTGACATGCCTTCCATGGCACCGACTTGAAGCTTATCTAAGCCAGGTTGCCTCAACATATCTGCCGCCCCTGAACGACCACGCCTTGATGCCTTCTGGTTTTTCGGACTTGCCAACGATAACGGCTATTGGGTGCGGCAGATCCTGCGTGTAACGCGCAGCAAATCTGGAGAAACTTCCTATGTCTGCCGGAGAAATCACCGGAACAGATTGGGGATGCGTATGCCAATAGCCCACCAGACGTAACCCTTGTTCGTTAGCAGCTTGGATCTCCTGGCAGCACCGCTCCGCATCCAACTCTAGCCAAGACCAGCCTGACCGATCGGCGCGATGAGGCAACGTGGCCAAGGCCAGCAGCAACCCTTTCGGATTAACCGGGTTGACGAATAACTGTCCCCCTCGCTCCACGCCAAAGAGGCCCTGCCGATGACTATCCAAGATGTCCGCGACAGCTTGCGACACCAATAGCTCGGAATCCACCTCCGCCCATCTCCAGCGCCAAGCGATATCCGTCATACCATGTCATCCTTATGTTCCGGCCATCCGCGCTCGAGTAGGAGTTGCTGCGCCCCCTCTTGAAGTTTGGGCCCATGGTATTGGCCTCCTAGGCTCGGCACATCTTCAGGCCTGTAGATACTGCTGACCCAAGATGCAGTGGTGATGTTGCCGGTCAATGCACGTAAAGCCGTGTGCGACACCATAGAGGCGATATTGGTCATCCCCAGCGATCCGCCTGGAATAAAGCTCTCCCCACAAGCGGGCAGTGGAACCACACCTCCTCCCGGCCACTCTGTAAACTTATGAAGAAAATCGCCGATGTCCGTGAATAAATGACGGCCATCAAAGGTACCGGCTGGTGCGAATAGCGCGTGGCCTACCTGGGTATACGGTTCGCTCCAGGCTTGTAAAAGTCCCCAAGAAACGCCGCTGGATTTGGCTCGCCATACAGTGACCTCCGACTGCCAGTCCGCTGTCGTAATCACCACAAGATCTGCGTTATCGAACACTTCTGGTTTGCTGCTCATAACTACTTCGGCGAAAGTCGAATAAGCGGTGCATTCTGTAGTCGGAAGATCTAACAGAATCTTGTCCCTCAACGCTGAGGCTTTCAGCCTCCCTAGGCTATCCGCTCCCAGAACGTGCCTACCCAGATTGGCTGACACCAGAGTGTCAGGATCGATGAGGGCAAGGTGGCCGACACCGGAGCGTGCCAATTGTATTGCCACCGCACTGCCTAACGAGCCAACGCCAACACAAACGACCCGAGCATTTTCAAGGTGTTTTGCAGTGCCGCTTATATCGCGGGACAGAATGGACGCACGATCAAGCACGTCTAGGGCAGTTGCGCGAACAAGTGCCGGAGGATGTGCATTTGCGATGGCTGGCCGGCGGCGCGCTGTGCGCAAGCCAAACTTTGCCCCCCGCTCTTGCTGTACGCCAAGCGAGCGCACATTGAGGCAATAAGTTGGAGCATCCGTCCCCCCAGGAAGCTCCAGGACAATCCATCGACTCGCCAACGTTCCGTGCAGCTCAAACCATGCCAGCAATTGCTCGGCATCGTCTGGTTGAAGGTGTGGCGTGAGCCAGAGCAATAAATCTTCTGGATCCGGAGTGCGGATATCCGGATAAGTCTGAAGCTTGACGTAAAAACCAGGAGTTTCGGCCGCGCGAATGACAGCGGAGCGCCCGACAACCCGTCGGTAATGCCCTTTGAGTGCAGCTACGTTCGATCCTAGCCAAACCGTTTCCTGTCCGGATGGCACAGCCCGGCGCGGATCGCTGAGAGCAAACAACTGCGAGGCGGCCTGAGGCCGATCCAAAAGTAAGAGGTTCTGGAATGACTGACCGTGCTGAAAAGACCAGTAGGTAGTGATCTCATTCTGAAATTCGATATCGCGCGTTGCCTGACTTGATCCCATCTTGGACAACGAAACGATCTGGGCCAAGCGAGCAAGGCTGTCCTCTACCACGACCTCCGGGGAGCCCATAATGGGGCGTTCCTGAAAGCCATGAAGGCAAAGCCCCGACTTAGTGGCATGCGGCCAAACCAGCCATGGAGAAGGTTCGACGTTTAGCCGCAAGAGCCCACGGGGAAAGTTGGAGGGAAAACCAATACGCAGTCGCCGCTCCTGCCCCGTGTAATCGATGGGCAAGGGGAAGTGAAAGCACGCCGCTTCGTCAGCCCGCATGGGTGCGGGCTGGAGCAATGCATCGGCTGCATCCTGACCTAGGGTATTTCGCAGTGCGGCGATTCCGCGCTGCAATGGCGTCTTAAGAGGATCAGCCAAGGCGTCCAACTGGCTTTACGCTCGACTGAGAGGTTCCGCCACCGCTGGCCCCTCCGAAGAGGGAACCCATCGAAGCAGAGTTTCGAGTAGTGCCATCCGGTCGGCCGGGCATCGTCCAATTCGCAGGGATCTCATTGTTTACCGCCGTAATGAATGCCGGCGCGATACCGAAATTCTTTTTCACTGCCTCGGCAAAAGAATCATTGGACTCAAAATTTTCCAGACCCAAGGACACGGATGCACTGGCGTCCGCATGCCACTTGGCAAACGCTTTGCGATAGCCTTGCCCCTCGCCCGGTCGATTCCACTTCTCTGCAAAGTTTTCGCCGTTATCGGCAGGGTTGCAGACAAAGCAATCGCTACCTCTTTGCGCGATGTGCTGCGGCATTCTGCGAACGATTTCCAGAATTGCATCGAGCGGTGCCAGAGGCTTCGACTGGGACTCCTTCACGACATCCAGGTACGCGTGAGTGGCCAGAGTGGTGATAACTGCAGATATGGGCCGAGTATCAGCGCTCCTAGTTTTGATGGCCCATTCATCGCGATGCCGCTTAAGCAGCTTTATGGTCGCACGCAGGGGATCTTGATCGATGTAGTCCTGATAATGCGGCAAAGGATCTTGTGTCGCGGCATCAAGCATTCGCTGGCTTTTGGCAATCACCAAGCTCTCCAAGGAGATTTCCTGGGCAGAAGCAACCTGTAACCAATTCGAGTAAGGGATAGGGCTGCTTGGTTTCCACCCTGTGACCCGATCCGGGACCTCCAGCTTACCCTCGCCGTTTGCTTCGCCATTTCCATTGATCGCGCGGGCAGGCGTGACATCGATGTGGAAACCCGGATTTTCGTCGGCATAAATGATCCGGATGCCACGACGTAATTGCTTAACTTCTTCCTGAACGCGAGAGCCTTCCCTAAAACGCTGCTCAATCGCTTCTAGAACTTCGTTCGCACTAGCGCCTTGAGCGTTAGGGAGCCAGATAATCGCGTCCGCATCAATGGTGTCCAGATCCGCAGGCGCACCGAGGATTGGCTTGATGGTCGTTTTCAGCCGCATCGAGCCTTGAACAAAAATATGTGCCTCAGCGAGCAGCGGGTTGTCGGAGGCCGAGAGGATTTTTTCCAGTTGGGAGTAGCGGTCATTTATTTTTTCGTACTGCGCTTCCGACAGCGAGATTTCCCGCGCGGCGCGAAGCAGAAAATATTCCCAACTGCTGCGCTTGGTCTGTTCGTTGCTCAATAGCATTTACCTAGCCTCCTGGGCCACCGAGCCCAATTGCAGTGTTTGCGTAAACCGATCTTGGTTTTCTTTGTCCCGATCGAAGATCAGGTACGTATGTTGGTGCTGCGTTGTAAGCAACGCGCCAAACTCGATGGCCAATGCCGCAGGAATAGCAGCGAAGACGTGGATAGGGGTAGGAGTCAGAGCTTCAAGCTGGCTCAGTCGTATTTGAAGTGCGTCACGAAAGGCATGAATCACCCGACGGTTTTGTACCATCGCATAGCTTGGCTCTGGGATCGACAGCTCTGCTATACGTGCACCGGGCAGAGCGTCGAGCACGTCGCGAACTGGAACTTGCGCAGAAATGGAGAGCACAAGCGCCAGCGGCCCATCGCCGTCGGAGGGAGGTGTAAACAAAAAAACGGGCGGCTCCGCGGACTGATCGGGCCAGCGCAAAAGATGCTCGCGGTGAAAGGCGAAGATCAAGCGCTTGGAGCGGTCGCCGATACTCTGGCCCAACATCATCAAAGCCGGAATGTCGGCCAAGCCTACCACTGCTAGCGCGGGCGAGTCGCCATAGGTGCCGCCGCGACGCTTGAGTTGCTGCTCAAGCTCATACTGCACACTGTCTTTGACGTTTTGCCAATAAGTGGTGTCCCTGCCGCGTGGTCCGGGCGCAGCGAAGGTGATTTTGATGCCTTGATCGAAGGCGGTTAATCCCTCAGCAGACATCGCAGTCAACAGATCGCGAACGGGAATATCGGTGATCGTCTGGAAATGCTGACTCTGGACGATGAGAGGAATGGCTCTGCCACCATCGGGGGTCGTTGCGGCGAGCCGGATGCGTTCCAGGTACGCTTGGTGTAAACCACTCAAATCATTTTCAGGGTAACCATCTGCGTCACGATCAATTTTGTCATGACAGCCTGGGCACAGGAGCATCAGGTTAGCGGTATCGTTGGTATGCGCCTCAGCGTCATGATCTGCGCGACCCCGAGGCCCCTTCGGACTGGCGGGTAGGATATGCGCCACTTCGCCCCATTTCATCGGTTTGCCGGCACGATAGTCGAACGTTAGATCTGTACCACACAGTTCACAATGACCAGCGGCCTGTATCCATACGATCCGCTTCGTCTCATCATTCGTGTTAAAGCGCCCGCTCGCGCCTTTAACGTCTTCTTGCTCTGCCATTTCGACCTACCCCCGAGAAACATCCATGATAAAAAACGATGATGGCCAGATAAAATCATCTTAAGGTCATTCACTCCAATTACAAGAAAGATCTGAGCGTGGCGGATGCTGAATCGGTTTAAGCACCGAGGTCGATTTGAGCAACAGAAAGGGAATAATGGCGGCGTCGTTTTCTGGCAAACGCGATTGGGTAAGAGTGCTGGCCGCAGCGTATGTATCGAAATTAGCGAATTTATGCAAAAGACATAAACTCGCTAATTTCGTTACATATCTGTTCAAAACCACATGAATTCGATTTCAAGGCGACTCTACAGCCGCTCACGAAGGGCCGCTAACAAAAGAATTAGCTGATTGATCACTATAGTCGTACGTTTCCAAAGCTAGCGCCGAAACGGTGCGATCAGTTGCGCTCGATACCCAGTCGGATAGTCCCGCTCTTGGAGACCTACTTGGGCATCACCGAGCTTGTCCGCTCCCTCATAGAAGGTTCCAAATAGCTGATCCCATAAAAGGAAGAACTCCCCAAAGTTTACCTGGGCATCCTCGAACTCCCGCTTATGGTGCCAGCGATGTGTCTCCGCGACTGCCATCACGTTGCGTAGCCAACCCAGCGAGTAATCGAGGTTTGAATGCTGGAAGGCCAAGTGAACGGTCAAGATGCTGAACCAAGTTGCGACAACCGCCGACGGCGCGCCTGATGCGAGCAGAATTACTAATCCCGGTCCGGCCATTAGCGCCGCATGTAGAGGATGTCTGCGCTCCCCATTCATCCAATACAGTCTATCTGCGCTGTGATGAATCATGTGCATACGCCACAGCCAATGCACCCGATGGCTGATGCGATGCATGACATACAGGCTTAAATCGAGGACGGTTGCGACCAGAACCAGCTGTAACCAGAGGGGACTCTCGCTGGGAAAAAGACGAACTGATGCCGGCACCGCATCGCCAAGCTTGGCCAGGACTTCAGCAGTGAACTGAATGACGGAGAGGTTGACCAGCATATGCAATGCGTCGGTGGTGGTGTCTTGATGATCTTCGAGCCAAGACCTACGAAAAGGTTGGAATTTTTCCAATCCGGCGATCGCGAACACGCTCACCATGGCGATGATGAGTGTAGTCGGCCATGGCGGAATGCCGGTGTATAGCGCCCAGATCATGAAGGCAGCGCTGCCACCAAATATGAGCGGATAGCTCATCCAGCGTATGGCGTATCGGAAAATAACAATCATCTCTCACCTCCTGTAGGAAGCGAAGACGATATGTTAGAGGCCGGCGTTTGAATTGAATGAAAGAGCTACAATCGAGGAATCAGCATTCCCGCTTGACCTTATAGCGGCTAGAAGGTTTGTAATCGAAAGGACTGAAGGCATTAGGAGGAGCGGTCCATGAGTTCTTGTGACAAATCCTGTGGCTGCGGCCCGGCTTCGACAGGCCCAGAAGCAGCAGCAAAACCATTGAATGAAAGAACTTGGATCAGTAAGTTTTCGGTGCCAAAAATGGACTGTCCTTCCGAAGAAAGGATGATCAGACTCGCACTGAAGGGCTTGCACGAGATTGCTTCATTATCTTTTGATCTATCCGGTAGACAGGTAAGTGTATTTCACGAAGGGCCTGTAGATCAGATTGCTATCAAGTTGGAGTCACTTGGCTTGGGAGCAACGCTCCTGGGTACGCAGCCAGTCAGCCCTGAGTCCATATCGGCTAACAGTGCCAGTGAAGAGCTGAATGCTTCAAAGGAAGCCGGCACTCTAAAAATCTTGCTAGGCATCAACGGCGCGATGTTTGTCGCAGAAATGGGTGCTGGCCTCATTGCTCAATCGACTGGGCTGATTGCCGACTCGCTGGACATGTTTGCTGATGCGGCCGTCTACGGGCTGGCTCTCTATGCAGTCGGTCGCAGCGCCGGGATGCAGGTACGTGCGGCGCATTTGGCGGGTATGTTTCAGATCATTTTAGCCTTGGGTGTGCTTTTTGAAGTTGCTCGACGCTTTCTCTATGGCAGCGAACCTGAGTCAATGTTGATGATGGGGATAGGCGCCGCCGCGCTGGTGGCGAACGTTACTTGCCTGTGGCTGATCTATCGCCACCGCGAAGGTGGCGCCCACATGAAAGCGAGTTGGATTTTCTCAGCCAACGATGTGATTGCGAACGTAGGCGTAATCGCTGCGGGGGCATTGGTCGCGTGGACAGGGTCTTCGTACCCAGACTTCGTGATTGGTACGGTCGTTGGTCTGATCGTGCTGAACGGCGCACGTCGAATCCTGGCGCTGAAAGCTTAACTATTCGAATCGGCAAGCGGCCTGTAGCTAAGGCCGCAAAGCTGGCGCGACACTCGCTTCGCGCAGGTTCACCTCGGCGAGCGCCGATGAAGGATCTATACCCAACAGCGAGCGAAAGGTTCTGGAGAAGTGGGCAGAGTCGGAGAATCCTGACTCGTGAGCGGCAGCGGTAATAGGTTGCCCGCACGCCAGATACCGAACTGCCTGGGTCAGCCTTAGCCACTTCGCATAGCTACGCAGCGGCAAACCCGTCTGCTCCACGAACCAATGCGAGAATCGAGTTGGGGACAGGTGGACCAACGCGGCCAACTCTTCGCGTCGCACCTTGCCCTGGTAAATGGCCGTACTGACTACTGCCAGGCGCTGATCTTCGACTGGAAGTACATCACCTATCTGTAGAGCTTTTCGCACTGCGGACCGAGTGTCTCCCGTGCCTCCCGTCAGGGAGTTCGCAATTTCTGCGGCTTCAGCCGGAGCGATCTCGATTAAAGTCGGCCACATGCTTTTCGGCAGAGCTTGGGCCTCTTCTGCCAAAACATCCAAGTAGATTGAAACAATGAAGGCTCCGCTGATTCGATGCCGAACTCCGGCAGGAATAAACACTGCAAACTCGGTGTGCTGACTTTGCAGGCACTCAACTGTTATGGGCGCGTCCAGACCTATCGTTATCTGATGAGCCTGATGGTGATGCCAATCCTGATGACCAGCACGGCCAGCGAAGACCGCCAGCCCAGTCGTTAGCCACGCGCGACCAGACCACCTGACGGAATCAATTGGAAGGTGGCGCTCCATCGTCAGCGCTTACTTGAGGGCGCTGGGCTTTTCACGCTCGAGATCAATAAAAGCGATACCCCGCCAACGATGGCGATATCCGCGACATTGAACGCTGGCCAGTGCCAGCCTTGATAGTGAAAATCCAGATAGTCCACGACAAAGCCTCGGACAGACCGGTCGATGAGATTTCCCACGGCGCCACCCAAGACGAGACAATAGCCCAAGGCTTCGCTCCAGGGACGTTCTCGTCGAAGTACCGCGATGAGCGTCAATGCTACGGTCAGCGCAATAACAACAAAAAAGGAACGCTGCCAGCCTCCGGCGTCAGCCAAGAAGCTGAACGCGGCGCCAGTATTACGGGCATGCACTATGTTGAAGAATGAGCTTACGGCGACCGAGGAGCCCAGGTCATAGAGGTGCTCGATAGTGAACTTGAGCCCCTGATCGAGCAACGCCAATGCAGCTGCGATTCCCCACCAAAGCCCAGGTCTGGAAGCCCGCGTGGTCGTAATGCACGTGATCATTGACTGCCCCGTAATAAAACCTTCATTTCGTCCGCTACTCGCACCGTTTGTATGGCGTCGACTCGTGCTCGTCCGATTTTTCCCCCACGATTCGAGAAAAGCAAAGCAGCCGTATTACACGCCACTTGACCAACGCATCAGTCGCTCTCTCCCGGCCGTCCAAATTATCAGCCATAGCTGTAAGAATGGAGCTTAGGCACGGGCTGAGTAAGGTTTTTGAGCCGTTCCCAGCCATGGATAACCTTAGACCATTTCGTTTCTAGTAGATAAATGTCACTCGGACAGTATTCGTCGATAGCCGCTGGCAAGCCATGATTCGTGTCACTCTCATCTACGCAGTAAGCGTAAGCCATTCTGAATTACCAACAGCCTCCCCCTCACCGCGAATACAGCTACCCACGTATTGGCTCGGTGGACACTATTAGCTCCGCAGTTGTGTCAAAAAAAGCGTTTCGTTGGACGGATACGATCTGAGCGCAGATCGCGTGTGAATACCCCGCTTGAGCTGCGGATCATAAGGCTCTCATGAACTGTAACGTAGCAAACAAGATCTGCACATCAGCTGACACGCCCCAAATAAAGCCAATCTAAAAAGCAGAGATACATTACAAAATTGTAATTTTCTGATCATGTCCACGTTATCTCCAGATTGCAACGATACAACTCGGCGACGATGCGGGAGGCACATCCTGCTTTCTGTAAACAATAATTCCAGCCGAAGAGCTTTCTAGTTCTGCCGAACCTAAGGAGTGATGTATGAATAACAACACGAAATTTTCGATGGCCGCGTTGGCGATCGTTGTCAGTTCTGGCCCTTCCACGGTATTTGCGGAAGAAAAGGCCGAAGGATTTGTGGAAGGCAGCAGCCTTACTGTTCTCAACCGAAACTATTACTTCAATCGTGATCATCGCAACGGCCAATCGAGTGCAACGGGCAACGGTTACTCCGAGGCCTGGGCACATGCCATCATTAGTAAATTCGAGTCCGGGTTTACTCAGGGCACTGTGGGTGTCGGTGTTGACGCGTTCGCCATGATCGGATTGAAACTCGACACAGGTGACGGGCGTAATGGTGGCCGTAGTTCGTTCGATGTACTACCGGTCAATAGTGATGGGCAGGCTAGAGACGAATATACTAAAATTGGAGGTGCAGCAAAAATTCGCGCCTTTGACACGGTAGTAAAGGTCGGCGACGTATTCCCATCTAACCCAGTCGTTGCCGCTGGTGACTCCAGACTTCTACCAGAAAGTTTCACAGGCGTAACGGCGACAAACACCAGCTTTGACGGATTGACTGTTCAGGCGGGCCGCCTTCACGCTATGAGCCAGCCAACTTCCAGCAATATGCGCGACAATTTCGCGACATTTTATGCCGGACCTGTTAATTCACCGTGGGTCGGCTACTTTGGCGGTGACTACAATCTGAACAAGAATGTGATCGTTAGCCTCTACTCCAGCCGCCTTAAAGACGCCTGGAATCAATATTAGGCCGGCACGGGATTAAACTATTCGCTTTCGGATGAACTCTCCGTATTCGGCGGCTTGAACTACTACAAAGCCGTCGACGAAGGCAAAACATTGCTAGGTGAATTCAACAATAATATTTGGAGTGCTAAAGTCGGCGTGAAGTATGGCGCACACTCTGTCGCATTGTCTCACCAACGAAACAATGGTAACGACGACTTCGACTACCTCCGCCAATCGGATTCCATTTTTCTCGACAACTCAATCCAATACAGCGATTTCAACTCGCCTAAAGAGCGTTCATGGATGGTCCGATACGACTTGGATATGACGACATATGGCGTGCCAGGACTGTCGTTTATGACACGTTACGCCCGTGGCACCGATGCCGATTACTCCAACGCTAATGGAACCTACATGCGACGGGATGCAGAGGGAAATCCGCTGACCGATCAGAAACGCTGGGAACGCGATATTGAGGTGAAATATGTCGTTCAGACCGGATCTTTGAAGGACATGTCTTTCCGCCTGCGCCAAGCAAACACTCGTGCTACAGCGTTTGAATCTGACCTTGATGAAGTACGTGTGATTGTTGAGTATCCATTAGCTGTCATGTGACATCGAACGGGATGACTCGCTGTGCGAGCGTCCCGTCCTTCGAAAAGTTACAGAAATGTCATTTTTCAATCATCTTCACGTTAGGTTATGTTTTTTATACTTATCGTGAGTTGATAGAATCTTAGCTAGCGCATCTGGCTGGGGTTCTATGGATGAGTAGCTAGATTGTGAAAATCCAAACTCAATGCTGTTCAGTTGTCATATCCATTCACCT